>SVMP01000141.1 GCA_015067385.1 Oscillospiraceae bacterium
GTTGGCGGCAGACCATAATATTTATAGGTATTATAAGGACTATCAATAGCAAGACTTTCTGCCGTTGACGAGCCTCGTCTGTCTTCAACATCAAGCAAATAGTTTACGGTAGCATCGCTTTGAAGCTTCATGTTAATTTTTAAACGGTTATAAAAAACAGATGCTATCGTTGCCTTTTCAGTAACGACCTGACTTTCTTCTTCAATAATAGAGGCAAGAATCATAACATCGTAAAAATTTCTTCCGCTTTTTTCTAATTCATCAAATATATTAGATGATTTAGCTTTTTTATCAAAGTTGTCAAGAAAACGTTTTATAACACTTTCTTCAGTCTCATCCGCAAAGAACTCATAAGTATCGGGGTATAAAAAGCCTTCAAGTCTGTTTTCGGTTCCTGCTTCGGGAAGATAATCGTAACCAAAGTCCCAACCCTTTATAACTTGCTCATATCGGTCTTTTGATCCAACGCCGTTTTCAACAAGAAGATCAACTATTTCACCGACACTTTTACCTTCGATAAACGTTATTTTGACCGTTTTGCGATAGTTCTGAGTTGTTTTAAAGACATTAAAGATCTCGTCATAAGACATCCCGGATGAAACAGTGAAGGTACCTACCTGCAGTCTTGTTTCCAATGATTCAAGACGAGCCATAAGTTTAAATACATTAACATATTCAATAACTCCGGCATCTTTAAGCGACTGTGCAAGTTTGGTAGCCGTATCACCTTTTTCAATAGTTATAAGGATCTCTTCGTCTGTAGTTATTTGATCGCCTCTGATGTCGTTAAGAATATCAATAAGATAAAGCGCACCTGTAATTAAACCACCGATCAGGATGAGGCAAAAAACAAGTTTAATAATCTTTTTAATCATTTTTTTTCTTTTCTTTTTTCCCATATAAGTTCTCCCTCATTGACCAACGGGCGGTCTAATTTAAGCTTTTCTTTATATTTCTTTGCGGTAGCAGAAACCGTATTATAAAGAGCAATAAGAAAAATAAACGCTAAACCCCAAACGACAATGGCATCAAAGCCAACAGTCGTAAGTCTGCTGCTGTATACAAATAAAACATAGGATAATATGTTATTTAAGAAATGCGCAATCATTGAAGAAAACAACGAGCCTGTTATATATACCATTAACGTAAATATAACACCGGCAAAAAAATTACTGACAAAATAATAAATAGAACCGTGAACAGCCGCAAAAAACACTGAAGATACTAAAATAGCCATAATCGTACGTTCTGAAGACAAAGACGACAAGACAGCGCCACGAAAGAAAAGCTCTTCAAATATTGCAGGTATTACGGCGACGGTAACAACCGAAAGCCAGATATTATCGGAATCAAACATTGCAAATGAACTGTTGGGAATTGTAGTGCCGAAAAGATCCAAAACTGTTATAGTCAAAAGATTTATCAAAAAACCCCCGGATATAACAAGAAAAGTCATATGCAATAAAAGTTTGAAATCATCATTCTGAAAGAATTGAAGTCTAAAAAATCTTTTTCTCGAAATTTTAGGGCTTGTAGCTTTTAAGAAAATACTGCCGAGAATAAATAAACCTATACTCAAACCGGTATATATAAGTTCTCTGTTTGAAAAATCAAAAAAAGATACTGTCTTCAAAACAACTGCTATAACAGAACAAACACCTGCGGTCAAAATAATTCGTTTCATAGAGAGATAACCTTTTTTTCAGTCACGATTATGTCAACAGAAATATCATATCGACCCTTAGGCAATGATTCTGCCATAAACGAAGAATAACACAAACCAATTTTTGTACCCATGAAATCCGGTAGAAAACGGTCATAGAATCCTTTTCCGTAGCCCAAACGATAACCTTTTAAATCATATGACATCGCGGGAACAATAATTATATCTGAAGGTTGTGGTTTGTATATTTCTGTTTCGAAAGCAGGTGCTTTAATTTTAAATGCGTCCACAACGAGTTCTTCAGATGAGTTCACTTTATAAAAAGACATCTGAGAATTCTCGTAACACTTAGGGAAATAACAAGATTTACCCGCTTTTAATGCATTTTCGAAAATCTCATCCGTTGAAATTTCCGCATCGGTAGAAGCATAAAATAAAATTTGATTAGCATATCTGAACGATAACATATTAAGAAATCTTTTTGCTATACTTTCATCAAGTTTAACTTTTTCTTCTTTCGATAATGCTTTTCTTTTATCCGAGTATTTAGTACGAAGTTCGTTTTTATATGTTCTTATATCCATAGTTTAATAAATTTTCTCTTTAACTGTTTGTGCTAAATTACCGCAACCAAGCGCATGAGCCAATGCATAACCAAATTCATATGCTGCGCCGGCACCTTTTGCTGTTATGATCCTATCGTTACAAGCAACTCTTTCATTGACAATATCCGCACCGATAAGATATTCTTCAAATCCGGGATAACATGTTGCCTTTAAACCTTTAAGAATTCCTCTTTTGCCGAGAATCGATGGAGCTGCGCAAATAGCACCGATAAGAAGCTTATTGTCTAAGGCAAATTTTAATATATTATTTGTTTTATCCGACTTATCAAGGTTTTCAGTACCAAGACCGCCACCGGGGAAAACAATACATTCCGCATCAGACAAATCAAGTTCTTCAACATTCATATCGCAAATAACTTTTATTCCGTGCGCACCTTCAACAATCTTATCTCCTGTAAACGAAACAAGTTTGCATCCAAGCTCACATCTTGTCAGGATATCAAACGGAACAAGCGCTTCCGCTTCTTCAAAACCGTTTGCCATCATAAAATAAACCATAATTAACAGACCTCCGTTTCAAAGGGTGGTCTCCAACCTTAATCAATAAGGTTGGAGAGATATTTTTCAGATATTTCAAAAACAACGATATCGGGCGCTTCATTGATAAGTTCTCTTGTTGTCCAGTCCCCGTTATTAAGAATATAACTTACATTACTGAAAGATTCAGAAATGAACGGGATCATAGTTACCAAAGCTTCGTCATGGATAACAACAACATGTTTATCGTTCAAAGCAGTTTTATTAGTTGTATTTATATAATTTTCGGTACGATACATTTCATTTTTTTCTGTAAGTTCTTCAACGACACCGGAGCCGAAAACTTTATTGATATCCGCTATAACAGGTGTTTCTGTTTCGCTGTTTGTTTTAAAAGGATTAATTTGAGCAGTTGCGATCTGTACATTATTCTTTCTTGTCTTTTTAAAAGAATAATCGTACTCTTTATAACTGTCGCCATAACCCATAAGCATAGCAAGACTTTTCATTTTTGTTTCAACAACTTCAATTTCATACGATTCAAGATCAAGCGTCTCAACAGTTTCATCATTAGAAGCAATCTTGCCGAGAAGAAGATTTGTTGTTGTGAATGCACCGTAACTGTTAAGATAATTATCGGTTTTAAAGAATACGTCTCTGTCGTAAGCTGCAGAAATAAGCTGATCTCTGATCTCAACAATATTCATATCTGAATATTTCCAAAGATAATCATAAACCTGAGTAAGACGATCTTCTCTGTCCATTCTTCTTACTGAAGAAGGCATCATATTCTCATATACGGCACTCTTATCCGGAACTATAAGAACATACATGTCGATTCCCTGAGCATTGAGAATTTTTTCATAGCCTAAGAGTGTATCTCTGATGCTGATAAGATCTTCTTTGGTATATGAATTCATTCTCTTATATGTTGTAAGTTCATCAACACTGAAAAGCCAATTGTTTTTACCTATAACAACATCTTCATACTGAGAATCTGCAAAAAGGAACGTTTTGAGATTGGAATAAGATGTTGAAAGTGTTGTATTAAAAGGATACTGTTTTTCAAAATGATCTACGGCTTCATTGGAATACTGCATGAAACGTGCAATTTTGAAATCAGGTGCATTATAATCTTCGGGAAGTTCAGATGCAAAAAATACACCGGAAAGAATTGATGCACTGAGAACAAGACCGATTGAAGCAACTGTTATAACTTCTGTTGCATTTGCCTTTTGTTTGGATTTAACAAATCTGATAACACTTATTATAACGCAAAGTACAAATATTATCAAAACAGATATTGTTTTTAACAAATAATCCAATGAACCGGGTTCGATTCCCAAACCAAAAACAAGGATAAGTACAAAAGCAACTATAAAAAGAACAAAAAGGATAAACTCAGGTGTACGATACCAATCTTTTACACCGCCTTTTACCATTTTTACGATCAAAAGAACACCAAACATCAATGCAAGAGTTAATGCAGATGAAATAATAATAAGCGTAGGACGTCCGTTTGTTACATTAATGGGCTGAGAGTTTGTAAAATATGAACCGATTTTTGTTGCCTTAATTGATGCATATCCATCTTTATCCGTAAAATTTGACATCTGCGAAACGATATCAAATACAGAACCGATCTTATCATATGTTAATTTTAACTCACGCGAGAAAGATTCAATATTAATGCTTCTGATTGCGAAAGAAACATTTCTTTGAGTGCTGAGTGAAAATTTAAGGAAAGATATTCTATCCGCAGGAACTTCAAATGTAACTGTCTGGAAAGAATTCTGTCCTTTTACCGGAACAGTCTGTTTATTTGCATCATCAAATCGGCTGCCGGATAAATTATCGTAATAAAGCGTAAATGTATCGCTGACAGTTGTTTTAATGTCAAGAGAAACAGTATACGTAAGTCCGTCTGCGTGTTCACCTAAAAGAGGATTGACAGCAAGAAAATAAATCAGAACGGTAGATACGATAAAAACACCAAGGAAAATACCGAATTCTATAAGTTTTTTCTTATTGAGAACAATATCGTGATTTTCTAAAAATTCAAACATTGTCTTACCCTCCTTAATAACGGAAATATTCAAACACGCCGTTTTCTCCGGAATTGAGAGAAAGAAGTGTAAAAGCAAGAATAAAAGCTACGATCACAGCGTATATGGGACGGAAAATATTATCAAATGACGGAAGTTTTTCTTTGATTTTTGAATATATCTTCGAAATAAGTGTTTTGGTGAAAGGAAGAGCAAAAATAAGAGCAATAACGCAAATAATGAATGATTCATTATCAAAAAATTCTCTGATGCCCATTCTTGTGTTAATATAACCAAAACCTGCCATAGCTTTAAGGAATGTCCAAAGCTGTGAAAGAGAATCAACTCGAAGCATCATCCAACCGAGGATAACAACAGCAACAGCGTAGACATTACCGAGAACTCTGCCGACTTTGCCGGAAAATTTAGCCTTTATACGTTCAACTCGTCTTGTTTTTTCTATCATAAGGAAGAAACCGAAATAGATACCGACAAGAATCGTAAGCCATGAAGCTTTATGCCAAAGAGCACAAAGGAAAATTGTAATGCCCATATTTATGTACATCCACTTACGACTGTGCTCATTACCGCCTACTTTGCGGTTGCCGCCGAGAGGAATATAAACATATTCTTTAAACCAGGACGATATACTGATTCTCCAACGGTTCGTCCAAAAATCCGTAA
>SVMP01000142.1 GCA_015067385.1 Oscillospiraceae bacterium
TACAAGAGAATGAATCGCATATGTTTTTATATTGTTTGAGATATTATTGATAGATGTGAAAATTATGCTCAGCAACGAAAGTGTAAGCATTATAAAAAGCAAACATTTTTCTATATCGGTTCTTTCCTGATAGTTGTCCGCCAACTGTTCGGGAGATACAGGTTTTATAACAGAGTAGCCTTCAATTCCGGCTTCTTTAAGTAATCGGTTCGTTTCCTCGATAGCGGCTTTTTCCGTTTCGCGGGGAGTGATATACTGTATATTTAAGTTTAGCGTGAATTTTTTAAGATAATATCTGATATAAGCACCACGTTCACCGAACTGAGGATTATTTGCCTGAAAATCGATCCATTCTTCCAAGGTTTTGTAAAAATACGGAAGAACCATATATGTATCAAGAGGATATGGGTCGGGACCTCCTGTATCATAAACAAATTGATCTTCTGCAATAAAGCCGATCACTTCGAAAGTCAGCGTCTCATAGTGCTTTCCTCCGGGAGTCGTCCCGGGAAATGAAAACAGGCTTGCCTGAAACGTGTCACCTATATCGAAATGCCCCTTATAATCATAACCGAGAATTACAGGTACACGGTATGGGTCAAAATTCGTAAAGTCTTCTTCTGTAAAATAACGACCGCTGTCGAGCTGAAATTTGAAGAAATCAAGGAAATTCGATCCAATCACCCATGAATTGACTTTATACTCTGTAAAATGTATTCCATTGAAATCATAGCCCTCGAGCTTTGTGTTTCTTGTATAAAAAGAATAGTCACTTGTTGAGTTATCGTCTATTCCCCAATCAGAGATCGGCCCGGGAATAGAGATGCTTTTTCTGATTTGCAGAACCGTATCGACTAAATCTGATTCCGCTATCAGTTTATCGTAAAGCTCTAAATCCGAATAATCCGTTTCTTCAACGGTAGTGATTCCGAGAAGCTTTTCATACATTTCCTGGTTTGTTTTATATGTATCGTTAACGTAGAACAGCGTATTATTACCGTAAGAGTTTTGAATATAACTGTTGTCAATATCAAGTTCTGTCTGCTTGTTTATCGCAAGAAACAGTAAGAATCCGGTCAGAACAAGTTGTGTTAAAATAATTAAAGAAATAATCGGCGACCGTTTGAAGTTCGACCATAAATTCAGAAAAAACAATTTAATCATGATTATTCCTCCTTACAATTATTTATTGATTTCTCTTCAGATCCCTCGCAGAGCCTCTGAAGGATTTGTTTATCGCAAAGACAGAGAACAAGAATGCGATAAGCAAGATAATGCCGAATGAGAATGTTAATACGGGCAAATTTATTCTGAATGCGGAGAAGAGGATAAAATCTTTGAGTAATGTCTTTGAAAGTACCCACATCAAAGCATTACCGACGACGAATGAAATCAAAGAAAGGAACATAAACTCCCCTGCCGTATCGACAAATATCATTTTTCTCGAATAACCGAGGAATTTTTTGACATTGATAATATTTTTGATCTTGTCTATGTAGTAAACGCCGAAGACGATAGTTGTTAAGAATATCAACGCCGCGAATATCTGCAAGGTGTAGCGCGAGACACCGAGGTCAAGGTGCAGTTGGTTTATAACTTCGTTGTAGATATATTTTTCTTCGACCTGTGCTCTGATATTGTCTCGGACAGCAAAGATATCTTCTTCATTTTTGCCGTCAATGAGAAGTAAAACATTATAATTTGTGATATGTCGCTTTAATGCAGTCGGTACGGTAATAAATACCCAGTCGTCTATAGTTGTGTTATGACCTTCTCTGCCGCAGATGCCGATAACCTCGTATGTTCTGCCTTCGTATGTTATTGTTTTTTTGCCGTCTTCTTCAACGCCGAACTCTTCAAAAACATTCTTACCGACGACGGCATAGTCTGACGTTTGAGAAAGCTCTTCGTCTGTAAAGAATCTGCCCCATGTAACCTCGGGAACTGCCATATCGCCTTTTTTATACCATCCGCGAACACATGGAGTTTCAAACGGACGATATACAAGATTGACCATTATATCAATACTGTAATCTTCAACCTCATCAATGTAAAATTCGAAGTCTACAGGAAGACGTTCCTCTTCTACTTCAGATGTTATATATACAAGATATCCTGTTTTTCCCCAGAAATTATTTTGATAACGGTCAACATGCTCAACCTGCCATGAATAGCTTGTTAGGAACGTGATGCAGATACTTGTTAATAAGAACATAACAAATGTAATACCCTTGTATAAAGGCATAACTCTTGTTTTCCTTACATCTCTGCCGCGGATCAACTCAGCGATACTGTAATTCTTTACTTTTGCGTAAACAAAAATAAGCGAAAGGATACATGAAAGAACGGTGAAAATAACGGCAAACAATCTCCACTTATCTATTGCTATCAATGCGGCAGGCGCATTCATATATCCATGTTTGTACAAACTTGAATAAAGCAAATAGAAGAAACCTATCGAAAGACCTGAAATACAGTAGATAAATGTTTCAATAACGGAATATAAAACTATCTGTATTCTCGTTGCGCCGACAAGACTGTGTATAGCGTATGCCTTCATATTATTGGACGCATTGTTGATTGCTGAAAAAATAATGCTTGCAACAGCAAAGAATGACATTATAAGAACAAGTGTCGTAAGCAATGCATTCTTTTCATCAACATTATCCGCAACCTGTATTGATGAAGCAGGACGACCGTATAATTTAAAATATCCGGTATCTTCAACCTCGTCAAAGATCTCGTTCATTCTTATTGTGAATTCTTTTTCTTTGCCGATTTCAACAAGAAAATATCTGGTTGAATACATACCTGTAGTTCCCAAACCATTGGTATACATCGTCCACATTAAAGGCTTAACGCCTACGTATTCTTGATTTTTTTCATAAAAATCAAGCCATTCAGGAACAGTTTTAGTTATATGAGGAAGAATTATATGATTGTTAAATGAGTACGGATTGGAGTCGCCAGGTACCATAAAAAGCTGACCGTTTGTAATAAAACCGATTACTTTAAATGTCATTGGTGTTCCATAAAGAAACAATGTTCCTTCGAATGTATCGCCTATTGAAAAATAATCTTTATAGTCACTGCCCATAAGAACGGGAACACAAGTCGGATCAAGTTCATGGAACTCTTCTTCGGTAAACAGGCGACCGCTGTCAAGTGTAAGATCAAAAATATCGATAAAATTCTGATCAATACTGTATGTATTGGGCTGATATGTCGGGGGTACGCTTTCTATCGGCTCATAAAAAGAATAGTAACTTTTGGTTTCCTTGTTTGCAGGAATACCGTCAAACGGAGCAGCAAGATCCAATTGGGGTCTTGCCAATACAGCCGTTTCAAACTCACCGTATTCCATTAATTTCTCGTAAAGAGTTTCAAAAAGCTCAAAACCGGTATTATCAACAGATTCAAATTTACCGCCATAAGAAGCACTGTCCATTTCCGGTCCAAATCTTGACGTGCTTACAGCGTAATTGCTGTATTTAGAGTATGCTCCCTGGAACAAATCATTATTGATATTAGATTGACTTTGTTCCCAAAACGAATTAAACATACCGTAAGAAAACAATATGATCTGTAAAATCAAAATCAAAGAAACTAACGGGGAACGCTTGATGTTTGACCAAAAATTCAAGAAAAACAGCTTAATCATTATTTTAACCTCCAATGCTGAAATGGAATATTTTTAACGTCAATATTTTTTGCTTTACACTATATAATGAAAAAAATGCCTGAAACGGTTGCGTAGTTACAGAAAACGTCACACAAAGTTTACAATACAACGAGCCCAAAATCGATAAATGTGAATTTTCTGTTAAATAAACAAAATCATGCAACCAATTACGCATTTTTTATCATCTAATAATAGGACACAAAGCCGCTATAATTTGACTTTCAGCAAAAAACTGATTATAATAAGACAGCTTTATGTTTTCAAAAAAGGACAAAGGAGCAGACCTGTTGCATGGAAGAGGAAAAGGAGATATTGACCGACCTGTTCAATCAATATCATACGCCGCTATTAAATTTCTGTAAGCTGAACGGTTTAACGGAAGCAGAAGCAGAAGACGCCGTTGCAGAAACGTTCTGCAGACTTTGGACCAATTACAGAAAGATAAAACGACTGAAACCATTACAGCATAAAAAGTGGCTATACAGAACGGCAAAAAACGTATGTTACGAAAAAATAAGAGAACGAATCAGAATCGTTGATGAGGACATAGAGGATATTGAGTTTGAATTTGAACTGATGTCTCACAAAAATGAGATAGAAGTACTAATTGAGAACGAGGCATTTGAAGCGATAAAAAAGCAGTTTTTATCGGAGTTGACGGACTCTGAAAAATACGCATTTCAAATCATTTCGAATTTGAATTCGGGGTTTACATACAGTGAGCTTTCAAAAAGATACAATATTTCGTCGTCAACATTAAAATCATTGGCAAAAAGATTAAGAGATAAAGCAAAGATTATTTTGAACGATATTTTTGAAAAACAAGACGAAAACAAGATGTAAATCAGAAAGAAGGTTTATATTCAAATGAGCAAATCTCAAACCGAAGCAAGGCAGTTAAAATGGTTAGCTGATTCGATCATAAATGAAATGGAAAAGCCTGATGATAAAATAGACTGGGAATTTATTGAAATCTGCGAGGAGCTAACGAAGATATTTTTAGGAGAAAAGCAGTTATCCGAAGAAGAGATAAACTCACGTATAAGCATCATAACAAAAAAGCAACAGAAGTTCAAGACGGTTAAGCTCAAACGTCGTATCAAATCGACTTTTGTGGCGGCTGTTGCGGCTGTGATATTCATTTTTTCGAGTATCACCGTTTATGCCATGACGCCACTCAAAGATTATATTATCAAGACATTGCAGCTGGATGAAGATCAGAATGTTCCAGAAAACGATACAGATCATTCTTACCCCGACTCAACGGGCGAATATCTTTCTTTAGAAGATTTTGTCAACGCAGATCAAAGAGAAATATGTTATCCCGAATATTTACCGTACAACGCCCGGATCATAAAAATAATCAATTCAGAAGAGGGAGATCATACCGTTTTTCTTTTTAGTGATCCTCAAATAGCATTTAGTATTTATTATAACAATAATACAGATCTCAACAAAGACGGTGACAAAAAAATTATTGAATACAACAACAAATCATTTTATATCCATAAGCTTGATAATATGTTCACTGCATATTTTACATTCAACAATGATCTGTACACCATAAAATGCAACTCCGAATCGGAACTTCTTAAAATGATATACAGTATTAATTTTGATAAGGTCAAATAACAAAGGATTTAAGGAACAATATAAGGATACAAAACACATTAAAACTCAGACAGCCGCACGAAATCGGCTGTCTTTTTTGAATACAAAAAGAAAATCCGGTAAACCCACTTGTTTACCGGACTTTTTTGCAAAAAAAGAG
>SVMP01000143.1 GCA_015067385.1 Oscillospiraceae bacterium
CGTCACGGTATCAAACACCGAGATGTTTGATACCGTGACGCATCATAAGAGGATTGGGCTTACCGACAAAATACGCCTGCTTTCCCGTAGCAAGTTCGATCGGGGAAATAAGTGCCTTTGTTGCGGGAGCGATGCCCTTTTCGGTAGGTCCTGTAAGGTCGGGATTTGTACCGATAAGCTTTGCCCCTTTAAGAACGAGACGAACTGCTTTTTCTATTTTATTATAGCTGTAGGAAGAAGTTTCGCCGACAACGACATAATCGGGATCAACGTCGTTCATCGAAAAGCCTGCACCGTAGACAGCATTGATAAGACCTGCTTCACCGATAACGAATGCGCTTCCGTTAGGTTTTTGAGACTGAAGGAATGCCGCAGTTGCCATAGCGGACGTATAAAAATGTTCCTCTGAAACGCTGAGGCCGAGACGTTCAAGCTTCTGTGATAACTCACGGGGAGAACGTTCCGAGCTGTTTGTTAAAAACAGATAACGCTTTTCGTTTACGGTCAACCAGTCAACAAATTCCTTAACACCGTCAAGGAGCTTATTTCCGTGGTATATAACACCGTCCATATCGCATATGAAACCCTTTTTTTCCTGCAATGTTTTCATCTGTTATCTCCTAAATATTCAATTAATCAAGAAAATCTTTAAGACGCTTACTTCTCGAAGGATGACGAAGTTTTCTGAGTGCCTTTGCTTCTATCTGGCGGATACGTTCACGTGTAACCTTGAATTCTCTGCCTACTTCTTCAGGAGTTCTTGTTCTGCCGTCCTCAAGACCAAAACGGAGGCTCAAAACTCGAGCTTCTCTTTCGCTGAGCGTTTTAAGAACTTCTCCGAGTTCTTCTTTAAGCATTGTCTGAGAAGCGACATCGCTCGGTGACGGAATATCTTTGTCTTCAACAAAGTCGCCGAGATGACTGTCTTCTTCTTCACCTACGGGTGATTCGAGGGAAACAGGCTCCTGTGCAACCTTCATAATATCTCTGACCTTATCGATATTCATATTAAGTTCTTTTGCAAGTTCTTCGGCATTGGGCTGACGACCGAGTTCCTGAACAAGCGCACGTTCTGCTTTTGTAAGACGACCGATAGTTTCTACCATATGAACGGGGATACGAATGGTTCTTGCCTGATCCGCAATAGCTCTTGTGATAGCCTGACGAATCCACCAGGTTGCGTATGTTGAGAATTTATATCCTTTATTTGAGTCGAATTTTTCCACAGCTTTAATAAGACCGAGGTTACCTTCCTGAATAAGATCGAGGAAAAGAAGGCCTCTGCCTACATATCTTTTTGCAATGGAAACAACGAGTCGGAGGTTTGCTTCGTTAAGACGTTTTTTCGCACTTGCATCACCTTCGGATATTCTCTGAGCAAGCTCAGCCTCTTCTTCGGGTGTTAAAAGCGCAACACGACCGATCTCGTGAAGATAGATCTTAACAGGGTCATCGATCGTGATACCTTCGGACTGGAGAAGGACCTCCATATCTTCGGGGTCGATCGGAAGCGAATTTGCTTCTTCTTCGATATCTGCAATATCCTTAAGATCCTCATCCGAGAAATCTTCTTCTATCTCTACTCCGGATTTGCGAAGTTCATCGATAAGAACATTGATCTGATCACGTGTAAAACCGTACTTTTCGAGTTCTTCGATATCCTTATGAGCAAGAGAGCCTTTTTCTTTACCCTGTTCGAGCAATTCGCGGATAATCGCTCTTTTTTCCTGCATATTTGCAACACTGGGCGTATTGTTTTCCATAGTATTTTACTTTCCCTTCTTCTTCAAATTCTCTAAATAATTCTGAAATCCTTCGTCGCTCATTTCGCCCGACTTTTCCTTTTTCTTTTTCTCCGAACGCAGTCGTGCGGCAATAGCGTCTATTTCATCTCCGTCAACACTCAATGCACCGACTTCCGTTATGTAACCGATCAAAACTCCGACTTCATCGGGTTCAAACAAAGAAGAAAGCATAAATTGAGGTTCTTCCGACGGATTATCTTTCAGCTTTTCACAAAGCACCGTGTATACCTTACGGTTAAAATCCGTCACAAAATCATCGGGAGATACTGCTTTTTCTATTTTATCAAGCTTCTGCGGAAAATTGAGAAGCAAAGATATAACATCTTCTTCCGCACGTGCGGCGGAAACATTCCTTTGGGCTTCCGGATTAACGTTTTTATTTCTGTCTGAACCGTTGAGTATGGAATACGCTTTTTTCTCTTCGTTTTTCTTTTCCTCACGGGCTCGTCTGCGGATAAACGTTTCAAGCTCCGCCGTCAGATTTTCTTTTGTAAGCCCTGTCTCTCTCGCTATGCGGTCAATATATACTTCACGTTCAACACGGCTTCTTATTCCCGAAAGCACACCGAGATATTCCCTTACACATGCCGCTTTTTCGCTGTCAACGTTTAAATTGTACTTAAACGATATTTCTCCAAGCTTATATTCAACATCATTAGAAGATCCGTCAAGCAATTCACGAAATTTATCAGCACCGTAAGCTTTAATAAACTCATCAGGATCTTTTCCGCCTGTAACGGTAACAACCTTTACATCTATATCAACATTTTTAAGGATTTCGATAGCCCTGCGTGTTGCGTTTTTACCTGCGGCATCGCTATCGTAGCAAATAATAACTTTATCGGTGTACCGCTTCATAAGCCGAGCCTGATTCGGTGTTAAAGCAGTGCCGAGCGTTGCAACAGCAGCATTAAACCCTGCCTGATGTAAGGAAATAACATCCATATATCCTTCAACAAGTATCAGAGATCCGAGCTTATTCGTTCTCGCATGATTCAAAGCGTAAAGGTTCTCGCCCTTACGGAACACGATATTTTCGGATGTGTTCAAATATTTTGCAGGGTCATCGGCAAGAGCTCTGCCACCGAACCCGATAACGTTATTTCGGTAGTCGATAATAGGAAACATAACTCTGTTTCTGAATCTGTCAAACATGCCTCGTTCAGTCGTTGAGACCAAACCGGACGCTCTGAGATCTTCTTTGGAATAGCCCTTTGACAGCATGTGCTTTATAAGGCTGTCCCAGCTTTCCGGTGCATAGCCTATGCCGAAACGTGCAACTGTCGTCGGCAAAAGCCCTCTTTTTTTTATATATTCAAGCGCAACTCCGCCTTTGTCAGACATAAGCGTATCATGAAAAAAACGGGCTGCAACTCTGTTCATCTCAAGGATCTTTTTACGCAACAGACTTATCTCGCTGTCAAGCGCCGTACTTTTCGGTACATGCATACCAACGCTTTCCGCAAGAAAATTGACGGCTTCGGGATATGTCAGATTCTCGATCTTCATTATAAATGTAATCACATCGCCGCCTGCGTGACAGCCAAAGCAATAAAAGAACTGTTTTGCGGGATTAACATGAAACGACGGCGTTTTTTCATTATGAAACGGACAAAGTCCGACAAATGAAGAAGAACTCTTTTTTAATTCAACATATTTCGAAACAACAGTTACTATATCGCATCTGTTTCTTAATTCACTTAAAAATTCTTCTCCGAAATTCGCCATCGAAATCACTCCCTTTCATTGTTCAATAAAAAATCAACTGTGTTTTCTTATATAAGCCATATATTGCTGCCAGTCTTCACGACCCAAATAATGAGCACCTGCTCGAATATGATATCCGACATCACCGTCATGAAAACTTTCGCCTGTTTCGGGATATCTGTCAGGATGTACAAAACCCGTAGAACCAAGCTCTTTGTATACCTCATCAGCGGCACAGCAAGAAAGATATTCCGTACGGGGATCCGACCACAGATCCTGTTCGGCACTCGCAACGTAAACATGTCTCGGAGCGCTTGCCGCAACAAGAAAATGCTGGTCGTAAGGCATCATTTCTTCATTATCGGCATATTTTCTGTAATTTTCACAGAACCACTGCATATGATGTTTAACACAGAAATCAACACTGCAGAACGGTTCGCCCGCCTCCCGGTATTTACGGTTTCTGTTGAGCGCTGCACCCGCAAAGCCGGAATTGTTGGAAATGACGAATTTGAATCTATCGTCCATCATACCGGTATAAAGAGCAGTCTTGCCCAAACGGGAATGTCCGACAACAGCAGATGCCGAAAAATCAAGACAGTCCAATGTTTGACAATAGTCCATAACACGAGATGCCGCCCATGACCACATAGGGATCTTGCCGCATTCGCCGCCGACACGGTCACGTCCGTTATATAAAACACCGGCAAGTCCGTTCGTAAAATCTTCGTTATCGGATGTTACATCCTCATAACCGAATGAAAATACAGCAAAACCGTTATCTGCGATCTCCTCGCTGGGCATATATCTGTCAGGAACATTAGGTCTGAAATTGATATGTATAAAAAAGGGAAGATTCTTTTTTCCTCTGGGTATTACCGAATACATCGGGAAAGAAAATTTTTGACCGTTTATTTTAACATTGATGGCGATCTTCTTCAAAGGCGCCTTGCCCGCGCAGAATCCACCGTAAAAAGATTCATCGGGCAATTCGGTAAACGATATCTCATCAGGTTCGGCAGGACGGTATCCGAAAAGCTCTCTTTGCAAGATATCTGAAATTTCAGCACGACGTTTTTCCCAAGGAATACTTTTATCGGGCCATATTTCCGGAAGATGTCTTTCATTTAATTCGTTTTTACAAAACATATTTTTATCCCCCCCTATACTAAATAGTACGCCGAAATATTTCTTTTCCCTGCAAAAAATAATAGATTTTACACTTTTGTTTCAATTTACGCCAAAAACAGTATTTTAATAACCATAATCCTCTTGACAAATCATCAAAAATCTTGTATAATAGACCATACGTTGATATTTTCACTGTATCTGACGAAAAATATTAACATGAAAATAATCGCATTTTCGGCACAGCAATCAAGGTGAACAGATGAGCACTGCCTGCGGCAGATGAAGCGAATTCTGTGAAGGTGCTGCGGTCGAAAAATTCGAGGATCAAGCAACGCGCCGATGGATTTTTCGGGAACCGCAAACGGAAGTGCAGCGGACAACTGCGTTAAACAAATAACTTAATATTTCGGGGTGTAGCGCAGTTGGTAGCGCGCTTGCTTTGGGAGCAAGATGCCGCAGGTTCGAATCCTGTCACTCCGACCAGAAAAACAGAACTTGCAGATAAACAAAAGTTCTGTTTTTCGCTTATTTTTCTCTTTTCTCAACTTTTCAGGAAAAGTAAAACCAAATGAAAATTGTGTTTGACCACAGTTTGTCCCACTTCTACGCAAAAATCTAAATTCATTATTTCACCGGGGTGTAGCGCAGTTGGTAGCGCGCTTGCTTTGGGACCATCAGGTCGCAGGGTCAAGTCCTGTCACTCTGACCATTTTAGCGGTTTTGGCCGCATACGAAAGCCGCAAAGTAGGGATACTTTGCGGCTTTTTATCCCTCTGCACAAGAAT
>SVMP01000144.1 GCA_015067385.1 Oscillospiraceae bacterium
GTTCGAGTCCCTAATGATCCACCAGAAGAACTTATACAGCAATGTGTAGGTTCTTCTTTTTTTGTTTAGGCTTTACGGCTCATACCCGTGTTGGCGAGGTGTAAACACCACTGGGGTTCGAGTCCCTAATGATCCACCAGAAGAACTTATACAGCAATGTGTAGGTTCTTTTTTTGTTTAGACTTTACGGCTCATAACCGTGTTGGCGAGGTGTAAACACCGCCGGGGTTCGAGTCCCTAATAAATTATAAAAGAACTTGTACACCGATGCCTGTAATCTTTTTATTTTTTTATTGACATTTAATTTTATTTATGATATACTAAAAGAAAAGTGAGATGAAAGGTATATTTAAAATGAGAAAAATAGCAAAAATTCTTCTTCTTGCAATGCTCATTTCCATATTTGCAACAGCATGTAATGCTTCAGTTGAAGATGAAGTTTTTGACATTGATTTTACAGGAGAAAAAAAGGGAACTGATCTCGAAGGATTTGAAATGGTTTACGAGTTTGGTCTTCCTGCAAATGCGATGGGGCTTGAAAGTTGTCTTGGCTATGAGTTAGATACTCCTTTCGGCGACCTTGCTGTTGAAAGATTAAAAGAAGTTCAACAAAAACTAAATTGTAAAGTTAATGTTAATTATAGAGAAAAAGGTTCATCATGCGGACTTTTCGTTGCGGCTTCCGCCAGCGGAACTTTCCTTTGTGATGCGATCTCCGGTATTTCTGACATGTGGGCGGATGTTGCTCGAATCGGAATGGTAGTCGGTCTTTCGGAACTTGAGGATTATATAGATTACCGTGATGAAGAGAAATGGGGCTACAGAAATATGCTCAAGGTCGTTTATTATGAAGACGATCTTTACGGTGTAATTCCTCTTCTTTGGCCCGAAATTGCTATTACTTTTGAATCTCCGATCGTTGTTAACGAAAATATCATTTCACAGCTTGGTGTTACAGACCCTCGTGATTATATTGAAAACGGCGAATGGACATGGGATAAATTCAAAGAAGTTCTTGAACTTTATTATCTTGAAGAAGCAGGCGAAGTTAAACACTATGCACTTACCTGCGGCGCCGGTGCGTTTGCGGCGATGTTTATCCGTTCAAACGGTGACTTATATGCTGAAAAAAATTCTAACGGTGAGTATGTTCCCGGTTTTATTTCCACTACTGCCGTAAAAGCTATGGAAGCTGCTATTGATATTTTCCATGGTTCAACATCTCATACGATCGATTCAAAGTCAGATGCTGTTGACGCTCTTATCAACGGTAATACTGTTATGGGTGCGATGAACGGCGATAAGATAGTTACTATCGGTTCGAGAATTACAAGAGAAATGGATAATTTCGGCATCCTTTCATGGCCGACAGGTCCTGATGTTGACCCCGGTTATGATTTTGCGACTCACTCTAATATAGAAATGTGTATCGCTTTTTCCCGTATGTCTAAAAATCCCGAAGCAACTGCAGCTATAATCAATTCTATTTATGAACCTTTTGACGGTTATGAAACTCTTGACGATATCATCGACCATATGGCTCACAGTTATTTCTTTGACAGAAGAGATGCTGTTGTATTCTACGATATGTTCAAAGCGTCCGAATATAACTATTTCCATTACGGTCTTCCCGGATCTACTCAGGATTGGCTTACTTCAAATAAATCAATATTTGAATATATTGAGGCTAATACTGATATGATCACGGAAGGTATTAACGAATACGTTATGCCGTCTGTTCGCGGTATCGATGCTCTTTGGGGCGAAGAATAATTTAACGTTTATTTTTAACACTGACAGGTTCCGAAAACTTTTCGGGACCTGTTTTTTTGATATAAACATCTATTTTATTGATTGACAGTCTTTTAAATTTATGTTATACTTTAGTCAGATAAATAAAAGGGGAGATATGAATATGAAAAAAATAGTAAAGATCGTTTTATTTGCGTTCTTATTCTCAATTTTTGCAACAGCATGTAATGCAAATGCAGAAAACGAGGTTTTTGATGTTGATTTTGTAAAAAATTCAGGAGAGCTTGATCTTGAAGGTGTTGAAATCGTATATGAAATAGGTATAGCACCTGAGGTTCTCGGAACACCTACCTGTCTTGGTTATGATATTGATACTCAGTTCGGTGATCTTGCCGTTCAGAGACTTAAAGATGTTCAGCAAAAGCTTAACTGCACTCTTGATATCAAATACACAGATAACTATTATTCCTGCCGAAATTTTGTTGCGGCATCAGCCAGCGGTGCTTTCTTCTGTGACGTTATTTCCGGTATTTCCGATATGTGGGCAGACGTTGCCCGACTCGGTATGCTTGTAGGCCTTTCCGAACTCGAAGAATATATCGATTACCGTAATGAGGCTAAATGGGGCTACAGAAATATGCTTGAGGTTATCTATTATGAAGATGACCTTTACGGCATCGTTCCTCTTCTTTGGCCTGAGATCTCTGTTTCTTTCGGTTGTCCTATCGTTGTCAATGAAGATCTTATTGCAACTTACGGCCACACAGACCCCCGCGATTATCTTGAAAACGGTGAATGGACATGGGATAAATTCAAGGAAGTTCTTGAACTTTATTACGTTCAGGAGGGCGGTCAGACAAAATATTATTCCATGACCTGCAGTCCCGCAACATTCGGTGATATGTTCCTTTTGTCCAACGGCTCTCATTATGCAGTTAAAAATGATAAAGGCGAATACGAATACGGATTTTTTACCCCTGAAGCAATCAAAGCTATGACTGTCGGCCTCGAAATATTTGAAGGTACTCTTGCTCATACCTTTGATAAAACAACCGAACCTGTAGATGCTCTTATTGACGGTACAACCGTTATGGGTTCGCTTTATTCCGAAAGCATTATCGGTCTTAACGGCAGAATATCAAAGGAAATGGATAATTTCGGTATTCTTTCGTGGCCCACAGGTCCGGACGTTGAACCCGGATATAAATTCGGATTTTTACATAACATCGAAAGATGTATATCTTTCTCCCGTATGTCTAAATATCCTGAGGCAACAGCGGCAGTTATAAGCGCCATCTATGAGCCGTTTGAAAGCTATGATGATATCGATGATATTCTTGAACTTATGAGCCATAACTATTTCTTTGATCCGCGTGACTCAAAAGTATTTTACGATATGTTCTTTGCTGCAGATTACACTTATTTCCATTATCAGCTGTATGATCAGATGCATTATTGGGTAACTTACAATAAATCTGTAACAGAATATGTTGAAGCATATTCTGAAATCGTAGAAGAAGGCTTTGACGAATATGTGCTTCCTTCAATGCGCGGTATCGAAGCTGTCTGGGGCGAATAACTTTATACTGACATCTCTATAAGTTCCGAGAATGACGCTCGGAACTTATTTTTTGTTGACAAATAAATTGATATATGTTATACTGAAAAAAACGAAAAGAGGGAATGATATGAAGAAAATAGCGAAAATACTCCTTATAGCAATGCTTTTTTCTCTTTTTACAACAGCGTGCGGATCTGCTGAACAAGAGGTTTTTGATGTTGATTTTTCTGTTAGCACGGAAGGCATTGACCTTGAGGGCGCAAATATTGTTTACAAGGTGTATGTTCCAAGCAACTATGATGTTAATAACCAGATTCTCGGTTATGAACTTGACACAATATTTGCAGATATGGCAAAACAGCGCCTTGACGATGTCGAAAAAAATCTTAACTGTACCATTGAATTATTAAGCGGAAACAATGCTTCGGAATACATGACCGCAGCAGTTTCTGGCACTTTTATTTCCGATGCGGCTATGTGCGAAACGGGTCCGCTTGTACAGGCGGCGAGGGTTGGTATGCTTATCGGTCTTTCCGAGCTCGGTGATTATATCGATTATACCAATGAAGCGAAGTGGGGCTATCGGAATATGCTTGAGATCATAGCTTATGAAGACGATGTTTTCGGTCTTACGCCTCTTCTTTGGCCTGAACTTTCCGTTTATGTACGTGATCCTATCGTTGTTAATGAGGACCTTATTACTGCTCTCGGTGAAACCGATCCCAGAGAATATATTGAAAATAAGCAGTGGACATGGGATGTCTTTGAAGATTGTCTCGGAAGATATTACGTTGAAGAAGGCGGAGAGGTAAAGCATTATTCTCTTACGTCGGATGCAGGAATATTCGGTTCAATGTTTGTGTTCTCTAACGGTTCAACATTTGTTGAAAAAAATGATAAAGGCGAATATGTTTCGGGTTTATACACCGAAGAAGCAAGAAAAGCTATGCAACGCGGCATAGAAATTTTTAACGGCCCCAACGCTCACACTATTTGTAAACAGTCTTATGATGCCATTACAGATAATCTGATCAACGGCAAAACAGTGCTCGGTCCGCTGAGATCGTATGAGATAATTGGGTTAAGAGGCAGAATTGCCAGAGAAATGACAAACTTCGGCTTGCTTTCATGGCCTCACGGACCGGATGTTGAACCCGGATATGTTTTCGCATATTATTCAAATATTCATAATTGTATTGCTTTTTCACGCAGTACGCAGCAACCTGAAGCTACAGCAATGGCTATCAGCGCACTTTACGAACCGTTTGAAGAATATCCGAATATGGAATCGGTTATTGATTTTTTAACAAAAACTTATTTCTTTGACAGACAGGATGCCGAAATATATTCCGGAATGTACACGAACTCCTACTATATGTACTTTAACGAAGGTATGTCCGGATTTTTAAACGGTTGGATTGGTTCTAATAAGTCCGTTTCTGAACATCTCGAATCATATGAAGATACAGTTGCAACATGCATAGAAAAATATGCCGCACCTGCAATGAGAGGTCTCGAAGCTGTTTACGGCGACGCAGAATAAATAAATCTTAACACTGATTTCCTCGGAATTGACCTCCGAGGAGATTTTTTTGTTCAAATTTTTTTGATATTTGAAAATATTGTTGACTTGAATTTATTTTTGTGTTATACTGAAAAAAAAGGAGTTTTTTATGAGAAACATTGTAAAGCTTCTTATTCTTGCATTTATTTTTTCGTTGTTTGCAACAGCTTGCGGATCTGTCGAACAAGAGGTTTTTGATGTTGAGTTTGTTAAAACATCAGAAGGTACTGACCTTGAAGGCACAGTTATAAAATATATGCGTGCAACAACAGGTCAGGCTTCATACAGCAACTTTGACCAGGTACTCGGATATGAGATGGATACGATCCTCGGTGACCTTGCAATGCAAAGGATAAAAGATGTCGAGCAGAGTCTCAACTGTAAGTTTGACATTACGTATTTCAGCGGAGATACTCCATACGGCAGCTTTCGTATGAGCAACTCTGTTGGTGAGTATTTCTGCGATATTTTCTGCGGAATTTCAGACAGATTCAGAGAAGATATGAAAGCAGGCGCTTTGATGGGTCTTTCCGAACTTGATGAATAT
>SVMP01000145.1 GCA_015067385.1 Oscillospiraceae bacterium
AATGTATTTTGTAAATAAGGTTGCCGAAGCATTCCCCGATAAGATTATTTCTACTCTTTCGTATTGGTACAGCAGAACTGCTCCTAAAAAAATCGAAATGAGAGATAATGTTCATATCATGCTTTGCAACATCGAATGTGATCGTTCAAAGCCTATTCGCGAAAATCCGCAGTGCGAAAGTTTTGTAAAAGACCTTGCTGTTTGGCATAAATATTGCGGCAATGTATTCCTTTGGGATTACGATATTCAGTTTGCAAATCTTGTTTCTCCGTTCCCGAACTTCCATGTCCTTCAAAAAAATATGCAGTTCTTTTATGAGAACAGTGTTCGTTCCATATTTAATCAGGCTAACCGTGAAAATAGAGGGGATTTTTGGGCTCTTCGTGCCTACTTGCTTTCAAAACTCTCCTGGAATCCGTACTGTGATATTGAAAAACACAGACAGAACTTCCTCAACGCTTACTACGGTGCAGCAGCCCCGTTTATCGATAAATATCTAAACATCATGGCTGATGAACTTGAAAAATCGGGCGAAGGTCTTTCCATTTTCGGTCATCCTCAGGATGAAAAATTCCTTGCAAAAGAGCTTATGCCTACATACAGATCCCTCTTTGCCGAAGCAAAGAATGCCGTTAAAGACGATCCGAAACTTTTGCTTCGTGTTGAAGAAGATGAAATGGGTCTTGTCTATGCTATTCTCAAAGCTAAACTTTATGACAGCGAAGACGATAAACAGTATCTCATGTCTTTCTTCCGCAGGGTAGCGGATGCGGTAGGTCTTGAAAAAGTTGAAGAGTGGAAGATAACAGTCGATATGTTCCTCGATTCTCTTAACGAATCCGTTGCGGAATAATATATAATTATTAATTATTTTGAAGATCAATTTGTAATTTATTTGAGGTTTTATCATGAAAAGGATTATTTCTGTTTTTCTTTGTTTTGTTTTTACATTTTTATTCGTTTCCTGTGCTCCGTCCGAAGAGATCATCCCCGAATACTCATCGGATGTTTCGGGTGATATCGATCTCGGAGGAAAAGTATTTAAGATGGGTACCGTAAACGATGCTCTTATAGTTTTCCAATCCTCCGACGAAGGCTCGACTCTCGGATATATCAATAATACTGAATTTGCCGATCTTGCGCTTAAGAGGATCAATGAAGTTGAATCGAAATACAATATGGTATTTGAAGTCGTCATCGTTCCTTCTGCAGGTCAGACCGCATACCATAGCGTTATGACAGGGGATTATGAGTTCGACTTTATCCAGGAAGAATCGTATGATATTGTCGATTATGTTATTGCAGGTACTTTTACCGATCTTAGTGCTCTTTCAAGTATGGATGCCCTTGATGAAGAAAAATGGGGCAGCAGGTATCTCCTTTCGTCAATGATGTACGACGGAGGTCTTTACGGCGTTATTCCTGCGAAACACCCGATGAAAACGCAGAACTCTATGTCCAGTGTTCTTGCAATAAATGAGTCTTATGTTCACAGTCTTAACGAGACCGATCCCCGCGATTATTACGAAAACGGCGAATGGACATGGGATACTTTCACACGTGTTCTTACCGATTATGCTCACTACGGTCAGACTTCCAATGATTTTGTTTATGCTCTCGCATCGAAAGAAGACTGGTTTACCCGTGCGGTTTCTTTATCTAACGGTGACGAATATCTTACTGTTAATAGCGATGGAACATATGAAATGGGCTTTTACAGTGATACTGCGCTTAAAGCTTTTGATCAGGCTAATGAGTGGTGGAATGGGCCTACAGCAGATAATATTATCAAGGGTGGGGGCGTTGATCAACTCAACTCAAATGAAACCGTTATCGCTCTTATAGATAGTTACCAGGTCCTTTCTGGCGTTTCTTCAGTTGCGTATAACCTTGAATATTTCGGCATAGTTCCTTTCCCTTCCGGTCCCGATGCTCCTGCGGGTTGGTATAAGTCTTTTTATGAGTCTGCCGACTTTGTTCTTTCTATCCCCATTACTGCTCCCGATGCCGAGGCCTCTGCTCTTATCATGGACAGCCTTTTTGAGCCGCTTGAAGGATATGAAACCGATGAAGATATTCTTGAATATCTTACAAGAAACTATTTCATAGATGAAAGAGATGCAAAGTATTTCTTTGAAATCGCTTCAAACGACCATGCCATCTATATTGACCATAAGCATGGTCTGACCGGATTCTTCCCTCAGATATTAAACGGTACACCCGCTCAAGTTCTTGAATCTATTGAAACTCAGCAGAAAACAAATATTGAAAAGTATATTTTAACTCAATATTTAACAATGAACGAGCTTTACGGAAACTGATCAGTAATTTAAAAGACCTTTTGAGTTCATCTCGAAAGGTCTTTTGATATTTGCGTGAGATGTGTTTTTAGGTATTGACATTTGCGGTTTATTGTGTTAAACTGTAGAAAATACACGATTGGGTGTATTAATGAAAATAATAGGGTAGAGGTGATCTTATGAAAAAAACAAGTAAATTTGCAGTTTTTTTCCTTTCTGTTCTTTTTATTCTCAGCGCATGTCAAACTTCAGAACCGGAAATCGTGCCCGAGTATAAAATTGAAACGGGGGATGTTAATTTTGACGGTCTTTCGGTTACCTGGGGCTTTTCAATGAGCAGATATATGGATGGCGTTGATAATATTTTCGGATTTATTCCGGGAACAAATTTTGCTGATAACGCTTTGGAAAGACAAAAGTCAATCGAATCTGCCTATAACTGTAAGATTATTGTTGATAACAACTCTAACTCCACAGTTATAGCTGATAAATTGAGTGCATCGCTTATGTCCGGCTCTCATCTTTATGACCTTGTAACTTGCGACACAAGTGTTTTGAGTAATTTCTCAAGAGCAAGGGGATATCTTGTTGGATTATCTTCGCTCCTGGATGTACAGAATACAGAAAAATGGGGAACACCCAATATGCTTGAACCGATGATATGGAAAGATGATGTTTACGGTGTTGTTCCTTTTGCATGGCCCAATCTGCTTTACAGCACAACATATTCTGTATTCGCTGTGAATGAAACTCTTGTATCCCAATTAGGTCATTCGGATCCCCGTGAATATGTCGATAACCGCGAGTGGACATGGGATAAGTTGGAAGAAACTCTCGAATTATATACCTATCAGGATGCGGGAAGAACAGTTTACGGAATGCATTGTCACGATGCTGACTTTGCTGTTAATATGCTTTACTCAAACGGTGTATCTTACTCTACTTATGAAAACGGTAAGGTCGTTTGCGGTGCATATACAGAAAAAGGTCGAGTTGCATTGGAACGTGCACAGGAAATATATAATGTAACTTGTAAAGATTTCATTTATCCCGATGCCGGTACAAATAAAGGTTCTTATATGATCAACGGCGATGTTGTTATGGCTGTTATGGATAATGTTGATATTATCGGTACCACAGACTCTTTGATGTATCAGATGGATAATATCGGCATACTTCCTTTCCCTCAAGGTCCCGATGCTGTTCCCGGTGAATTTTCAAGCGGATATTCTCAGATGGCATATACAACATGTATTCCTGTTAATACAGCCGATGTTGAAGCTTCTGCGATGATTCTTGATATGATGTTTGAACCTTTTGAAGGACTTGAAACAAAAGACGATATAGCAAATTATATGGCAGATGAAATCTTTTTTGATAAAAGAGATGCCGAAATTTTTATCAATACTGTCAGAAATGCAAACTACGGATTTTTCTGGGAAGACGGCAGAGTCGCAGTACAGGCGGCTGTAAGAGAGGGTAATCCTATTTCTTCGATCCTTGAATCGTACGAAAGCCAGTATGACCAACTTGTATCGGAATATCTTGTAAACCATTATGCCGGCAGATATGCTGTTTACGGCAAATAAAACTTAAACCCCAAAAGACCTTTTACTGAAAAGTAAAGGGTCTTTTGTAATATTGAATTTTTATATTGACATTTATTCCCTGATAATGTATAATATATATAATAATACATAAATAAAGGTGGTTTCCATGAAAAGAGTAAGTAAAATTGCAGTTTTTTTCCTTTCTGTTCTTTTTATTCTCAGTGCATGTCAGGTTTCAGAACCGGAAGTCGTCCCTGAATACAATACCGATGTTTCGGCTGCTGACCTCGGTGGCTTGAATTTTGTATGGGGTCATGCGTATACCGGAACAGTTTACGGTTATATTGACGGTACGGCGCATTCCGATATGGCTCTTGACAGAGAAAAAGAGGTTGAAGATGCTTTAAACTGTACGATCGAGGTTGAATATAACGGTGATATCAATACTGCGATCAATACTGCTGTTATGTCAGGACAGCCTCGCTACGATATTGCTATCGGAGGCTCTTACGGAGTTGTTGACCCTATGCGCGCAGGATTTCTTTCCGGAATTTCTTCGTTGATAGATGTTCATAACACAGATAAATGGGGAACACCGGGAATGCTGCAGTCTATGTTGTGGAAAGATGATCTTTACGGTGTCGTTCCTTATGCATGGCCTGAATTGGTATATAATTCAACAGACTATCCTATCGTTGTAAATGAAGATCTTATAACTAAATACGGTCACACTGACCCTCGTGAATACGTTGAAAACGGCACATGGACTTGGGATAAATTTGAGGAAGTACTGCATGCTTACACCACGGAAGAGGCAGGCAGAACGATTTACGCAATGGCAATTCATCCTCCGTATTACTTTATTTCAATGTTCCTGTCAAACGGCGTTACAATGAGTATGTATGATGAAAACGGGGTTTCTTGCGGTCTGTATTCCGAGAGAGGTATAGAGGCTCTCGAACGTGCTGCTAAGATTTTAAGAGAAACATGTAAGGATTGCTTCTATCCTGCGGATGCTCATGGTGGACCGGGTGTTGATTGGTTTGTTAACGGTGATATCTTTATGCTTACTCTTCGCGGATATGAGCTGTTGAAAGATGAGAACTGTGTTATGTACAGAGCCAATAACGTTGGTTATATCCCTTATCCGCAAGGTCCCAATGCCGTGCCTAACTACTACTATAGCGACCATTCAAGTTTGGAATATACTACGGTTATTCCTTTGAACGTCAAGGAACTTGAAGCAACTGCGATCGTTTTGTCTGAAATGTACGAACCGTTCGATGCTTACAAGACAAAAGCAGAATTACAGGATTATATGGGTAAACAAATATTCTTCGATGAACGTGATGCCGGTATTATGTTTAATATGATTTCTCATGCGGAATACGGTTTCTTTAAGGAAGGCGGAAGATCTGTTATCGATACGCTTAAAGACAGTACCGAATCCGTACGAGTTATTCTTGAAAGCTTAGAATCCAAATATCAGGACATCCTCGAAGATTATATGATTCCTCATTATGAGGGCAGAATCGCAGTCTACGGCGAATAAAATTGAATTTTGATAT
>SVMP01000146.1 GCA_015067385.1 Oscillospiraceae bacterium
ATCCGCAAAATTCTATATTAAAGACGATGAAACTCTTATAATAGACAGTGACGGCCTCGATCTTCGTATAGATGCCCGCTACAAATGGATATACGGCACGGAATACGGTCCCGATATGTTCCGTTTCATAATGATCCCTTACAATCTTCAGCCCACATACAAGGTTCTTACCGGTAAAGGTACGATTCTCAGGAAGCCCGATGAAAAACGTATCGCAAAGCAGGATATGGCTTTTGAATGTGTTGACGGCAAACTTCACGTTTGTCTTACATTGTCTGTAAAAGAACCCAAAGATATTCCCGAAGATATTGATACTGAGAAAGATACCGCAGAGATCAGAAAAGAATGGATTGAGTTTTCGGCGCTTATGGAAGATCTGAAGAGCGTTGACGAACAGACCGATAATTTCACACGTCTTACATGGTACAACCTTTGGTCAAGTTTTGTAAGAGCAGACGGTATATACAAGAGAGATACCATGCTCATGTCAAAAAAGAACATGAACTCTGTCTGGAGCTGGGACCACTGTTTCAATGCGCTTGCAATGGCAAGATCCAAAGATAAAGCATTTGCTAAACAGAAAGCATTCGATCAGTTTATGGCACCTTTCGTTCTTCAGACCGAAAAAGGTGTTCTTCCCGATATGTGGAACCCCGACTGTGAGATCCGTTGGGGCACGACAAAACCGCCTATCCACGGCTGGTGCTTCTCGAAGCTCATGGATATGTTCGAATTTGACGAAGAAGAGCTCAAGACCGTTTACACATGGCTCAAGAAATGGACTGAATGGTGGACTGTATACAGTGACTCCGACCAGGACGGTATTCCCGATTATCCGCAAGGCTGCGATAGCGGTTGGGACAACTCCACACTGTTCGATGCAAGCTATTATGTTGAAACTCCCGACCTTCCCGCGTTCCTTATCTTCCAGATGAACACTCTTTCGAGAATTGCAAAAGAGTTAAAAGACGAAGAAAACGCAAAATATTGGGCAGACGAAGCGAAAGCTATGCTTGACCGTCTTATAGAACACAGCTGGAACGGTGAACGTTTTGTCGGCAAGATAAGTATCAGTCACGAACACGAAGAAAACCCGACAAGCCTTCTTTCCATGATGCCGCTCGTTCTCGGCGATATGCTCCCGAAAGAGATATCCGATAAGCTCGTAGCTGTTCTCGAAAGAGACTTCCTTACAGAAAACGGTCTTGCAACCGAAATGCCGACGAGCCAGCACTACAATCCCGACGGATATTGGAGAGGACCTATCTGGGCACCGTCCACATACCTTCTCGTTGACGGTCTTCGTAAAGGCGGATATACAGATCTTGCAGAAACCGTTGCAAAGAGATACTGCGATATGTCCTGCATAAAAGCAAAAGGTAACTATGAAAACTTCGATGCTCTGACAGGTAAGGGCTGGCGTGCTCCCGGTTACACATGGTCCGCAAGCGTTTACATGCTCCTCAGAGGCGAATACGATAAGAAATAATTATTTAAAAGATAAAGGTCTGCCGATAAAGCAGACCTTTGTTGTTTATTTAGAAAGATTATCAAAAGGTTTCATGCAAAACCCTCTTTTTCATTTTACCACAGACAGAAATGATTATCAAGATACTTCGCAAAAAAGGACTTGCGAACTCTTGACAAATTTCAGATATTATGATATTATAAAAAAAATTACTGTAACTTGATACTATACTAAAACCATATTTCAATAATTAAAAGAAAAGAGGAAGATCATGTATAACACAGCAATTGATATTTCGCATATTCCGTTCAGCAGATACGGTGCTTATGCTACTATATCAGCAAAACCTGTAAATGAAGAGCATACCGCATTTAACGAGGTTAACCTATTCTACGCAAAACGCAGAGGAGATTTAAGCCCGATATATAATGTTACCGTCGGTATTAACGAAAAACAAGAATTTATCTGTACCGCAGACCCGGGATCTGTAACAATAAAAAACGATAACGGATATGCAATATTTTATATCAGAGACGATGATTCTATAGTTATCGACAGTAACGGACTTGACCTTCATTTTGAATCGTCCCACCAATGGGCGTACGGTTCTGAATTCGGTCCCAACAAATTCTGTCTCAAAGCACCTCAAGGTACATTTGCAACGACATACATTCTTTCCGGTAAAGCAACATTTCTCCTTTACCCCCCGTCAAACAAACCATTAAAAAGGGATATGAACATTGAATGCATTGACGGTAAATTACATCTTTGTCTGACGATGAACTTAAAACAGCCGAAAGACCTGCCCGATCCGATAGATACAGAAAAGAATATCGCAGACATCAAAAAGGAATGGGAAACCTTTGCTGCACAGATGCAGGATCTGAAGAGTGTTGATAAAAAAACAGATGAATTCACGCTCCTCACATGGTATAACATCTGGTCAAGCTTTGTAAGAGCTGACGATGTATACAAGAGAGACTCAATGCTTATGTCCAAAAAAGGAATGAGTTCGGTTTGGAGCTGGGACCACTGTTTTAACGCTCTTGCAATGGCACATTGTAAGGACAAAGCTTTTGCAAAACAAAAGGCATTCGATCAGTTTGCGGCTCCGTTCTGGATCCAGGCAGAAAAAGGTATCCTTCCCGACATGTGGAATCCTGACGAAAGAACAGGATGGGGAATAACCAAGCCGCCTATCCACGGTTGGTGCTTCTCGAAGCTCATGGATATGTTCGAATTTGACGAAGAAGAGCTCAAAACAGTTTACACGTGGCTCAAAAAATGGACAGAGTGGTGGACAATATACAGCGACACCGACCTTGACGGTATTCCCGATTATCCGATAGGATGTGACAGCGGTTGGGATAACTCCACGCTTTTCGATATCGGTTATTTTGTTGAAACACCCGACCTTCCCGCTTTCCTTGTATTCCAGATGAACACCCTTGCAAGAATTGCAAAAGAGTTAAAAGACGAAGAAAATGCGAAATATTGGGAAAACGAAGCGAAAGCTATGCTTGACCGTCTTATCGAACACAGCTGGAACGGCGAACGATTTGTCGGCAAGGTAAGTATCAGTCACATACACGAAGAAAACCCGACGAGCCTTCTCTCCATGATGCCGCTCGTTCTCGGCGATATGCTCCCGAAAGAGATATCCGATAAACTTGTAGCTGTTCTCGAAAAAGACTTCCTTACCGAAAACGGCCTCGCAACCGAAATGCCGAAGAGTCAGCACTATAATCCCGACGGATATTGGAGAGGACCTATTTGGGCTCCGTCCACATACCTTCTCGTTGACGGTCTGCGTAAAGGCGGTTATACCGAGCTTGCGGAAACCGTTGCAAAGAGATATTGCGATATGTCCTGTCTTAAAGCAAAAGGTAACTATGAAAACTTTGATGCTCTGACAGGTAAAGGCCGGCGTGCACCGGGTTATACATGGTCCGCAAGCGTTTATATGCTTCTCAGAGGCGAATACGATAAGTAATAATATTCATTTAAAAGATAAAGGTCTGCAGATAAAGCAGACCTTTATTTTTTATTCAACTGTAAATTACAAACTCATCAACACAATGGCGATAACGCCGAGAATTATACTGATTTTTTGGCGTTTTGTCAGTTTTTCTTTCATGAAGAGAGACGTGCAAAGTGTTACAAGAACCGTTTGACCGCCGTTAAATATAGGCAAATATACGGTTGCATCTATCACAGCGAGAGAATACGAATAAATAAGATTGAAAATGCCGAGTATCACGCCGATAAAGAGTGCTGTTAAAACAACATTTTTGCCTAACTTATACGAGCTTTTCTTTCCGCTTGCCGAAAGTATAACATACAGTCCCAAAGAAATAATTGCGGCGAACGAAAAATGAACAGCGACAAAAGAAAAAGTATCCGTATCGGGAACGCTTTTAAGATATACTTTTTGAATCAAAGAGGAACTGAAATTTGCGACAAACGCAAGCAGCGTAAACAGCGCCCATTTGAGCTTTATACTGTTTTTGCTTATCTTTTCTGTTGTAAAATACAAAGCGATGATCGTTACGATTATGCCAATAATTCTGAAAACGGACAAAGATTCTTTATATGCGACTGCGGACACGATTATCGGAACGACCATGCTTGTCGTTGAGATCATTGCCGTCAAGGATATCGGACCGCATGAGAAAGCGCAAACGTAAGCCATCTGAAATAAAACGTTAAATGCGCCGACAAAAAAGCATGCCGTAATTCCAAACAAAGGAAGATTTATCCCGAAAATCGGCAGAAAAAAGATCGCGCCTGTGCTGAAGATCAATCCGTTAAAGAGAAGGGCATCGGACGGCGTTTTTGTCATATTTTTCGCAAATCTGCCTTGCGATAAAACCTTTGTTGTCGCCAACAGCCACGATGCAGCTATAAGTAAAATTACCATATTATATTAACCGTATGTTCCATTATCGATAAAAGATTAATTTATAGATTAACAACGATCTGTTATTTAACATAATAACAGTAATCCATAATAACGTTTCCGTTTTCGTCAGGGGTCGTATAACGGGGACAGAGGCAATTTTCAAAAGACCATATACCGCCCCTATCGTCTGTCCAGGGTTCCATATTATTGGATTTAACAGCAGGTAGACACTCGCTTGTGTCGTGAACCTCATCTTCTTTGCCGTATATCCAACAAGTACCGAGAGAGATCGCAGGAAAATCGATAAAAGCAAAACCGTCGGGAACACGAGTTTCGGCAGGTGTAAACATACCTATCCAGTATTCAAAAGGCTGTCCGTCGCATCTGCGTTCGAGTCCGACATAGCCTGCGCCGTTTTCCCAGATGTTCAGAATTGCATCAACGCCGCCCATAGCTTTCTCTATCGTATCAAACCAACCGTTTGCGAACCATTCGCCCCACCAACCGCCGAAATCGGGATATTTTTTGCCGATAAAACGCATGGCAGGAACGTTTTCTTTAAAAACCTTGATCAATTCAGCCATTGTTGAACTCCTTTAAAGTAAAAAAATCAGATGGTTTGCAGATATTCCGTAAGAGCTTCAAAATCACCGTGCGGATAAGCGGAGATATCGCGGTCTTTTTTGTTGATAAGACAGTTTGTGAGGAGAAAGACTTTCATTCCGATAGACTGCGCGATCATGTCATCTTCGACATCATTGCCGATCATGAGACATTCTTCGGGTGTTTTGCCGAGCTTTGAAAGGATTTCCCGGTAATATTTCGGGTTGGGCTTACAGTAAGAGCTGTTCGAGTAGTTTGTTATATACGAAAAGCTGTCGGGTGAAACACCTGCCCATGAAAGGCGGTTCG
>SVMP01000147.1 GCA_015067385.1 Oscillospiraceae bacterium
TATCTCTAACCTTTTTTCAGCAAAAAATATTTTTCTCCTATATTTCGGTGCAAACACTATATGGTACTTGCAATTCCATTTCGTATGTGCTAAACTATTATTGTCTATGCTTACTTTTTTCATAGATAAATCCTCCAAATATGTTTTTAGTTTTGACTGGCAGGTCTTTCTTATTATACCATATTTGGAGGTTTTTTTCTTCATCGGTTAACCTTTTTTCAACCACCCGACTATCGCGTGGTTTTCTGTTTACAATTAACTGCTGTGATCAGAAAAAAATCACAGCAGTTTGTATTTTCAGCCTATAAGTTCCCAATAAATATCTTCGATAGTGCCACCGTGAGGGAATGTAGCCTTGATAATATAGGTTTTAAGTGCGTCGAAGTTTACGCCGAGTTTTTCGAGATCGGAAATAAAAAACGATACAGAATCAAAACTTTCATCCTTCAAATTTTCATATATACCGCTTCCTTTTATAGGATAATAGATATACTCCGCCCTTATATCCGCAAAGACGTCGGAAAAATCTTCCGAATCCTCAGAAAAAAACCAATTCGTAAAGTCCTCAACAGTCCCTTTTGTGTAATGATCATAGTGAAATTTTTTATATGTTGATTTTAGATATTCATAAGCTTCTTCAGACATCAGAAAAGGGAGACGATACGCAGCAGAGTAAAACAACGTCGTTTTCTGAAAAACAACATATAATTCAGTAGAATCTTCCAATTGACTGTAATAAACAGATGACTCAAACTGTTCGGTTAAAGGATTATACCAACAAGCATCAAGCAGCCCATGCTTTGCTTGGTAACCGTCTATAACGGGAATATTATAATCTATCCATTCAGTCCATTCGGGTGAGCATTTAACATTGAAATCACGAAGAATATATGCGAAATTTTCGGGAGCTTTTTGTGTTATATAGCTATCCTGCTTATCAAAGAAATCCTCTCCGTATATTGGAGTAAAAATAGTCGGATAAAGCTCCGGAACTTTTGACGGAACTTCAATTTTAAAGAGTTTATGCAAAAGAACGCCGGAATAAAAACGTCCGGACATAGATGAATTCAAACTTTTTATAGTATTGACCAAAGTCAAAGTGTTATCTTTGCATGGTAGATAAAGAGGTTCGTCTCTACGGTCAAGAGGAGTTAAACCGTCAATCTCGGAAAGATATTCGGCAAGTTCATCATAGGTGAAGCCATTCATTTTTTTACTGTCGTTATCACAGGATGTAAAAGAAAAACAGAGTAAAAACAAAATCGTTAAAGCAATTATTTTTTTCATACAACGCTCCTCCCTACCCTATCAATTCCCAGTAAATATCCGAGAAAATGCCGTCATGAGGTATCGTTATCTTGATGATATACGAACGAAGTTCATCAAAATTAACGCCAAGGTTTTTCATGTCGGGAATAAACATTGCATCGCAATCGTATTCTTCACCGTTAAGATCGTCGGGATGAATGCCATTACCATATGCCGGATAATAAACATATTCGTCTTCAATGTCCGCAAAAACAGCAGGTATCTCTTCAATATATTCACCCATATACCATTCCGAAAATTCCTTTACCGTTCCCTTTTTATAGTGGTCGTATTTAAACGACGGGTATTCGGATTTTAATTCATTATATTTTGTTTCGGACATCAATAACGGAACAAAATATCCGGTATCAGAGTCTGTCGGCGATATATTTGAAACAAAATATCCGGTATCAGGGTCTATTAACGACATAAAAGGACATAAAAACAGAGATTTTTCCTGAAATACTACATATATCTCGGTCAAGTCATCGGATTGAGTATAACACGCACCCGGTTCAAACTTCTCAGAAATCGGATTATACCAATAATAATTTAAATATCCGTGTGGTTCATGATTCTCTGCATAATATTTGATCCCATAGTCGATCCACTCTTCCCAATCGGGAGAAGAGTTAAAACCTGCGTTTCTGATAACGTATGCAACATTATTGGGAGACCCTTGAAAATGCGGCAGATAATCTTCTCCTGTATGAAAAATATCTAAAGGACGATATTCCGGCTCATAATCAGGTATCTTTGGATATTTATGACCAAGAATAGATCGCCAACCACTAACAAACATAACCTCAACGTTCAGGATATACTCCAACGAAACGCCCCAATAGCCATTATAGTGTCCTTTCGAGGCATTAATTGCAGAAAAACCGGCAGTTGCACGAATTTTATCCTCTCCGCAAGTTATATTTAACGGATTTCCGATTTCATAAACAGCACCGCCTTCATAAACATAAGTACCGTCTTCTTGTAAGACATATTCACCCGGTTCAATAACTGTTTCCACTGTTCCAAGCTCAGTCAATCCGTCAACAGACGAAAAATATTCGGCAAGTTCTTCGTAGGTAAAGCCTTTCATTTTCCTATCACCGTTACAAGAGGAGAGAAAGACAAATAAAAGAAGAAAAAGAAGTGGAACTGTTATTTTTTTCATTATTGATCATTCCTTTCCATGTATAGTTGGATATTTTAGGTTAAGTTTATTTTACCATAAAAAAACAGAATTGTCAATATAAATTACGATTAAGTGGTAAAAGAGCACGTACCGAAAAGTACGTGCTTTGCATCATCTTCTTTTTTTAACGATCGCCTCGACAATCGCAGAGAGGACCTTCTCTCCGTCTTGATTAAAGGCTTCTATTGTAAGCTCTGCAATACCGTTTTTTTCATTGCGATCAGTAAGAGCCGTCACAACCGCTCTTGATGTAAGAACATCATCCGCAAAAACAGGCTTAAACCATTCTATCTTTGTTGACTTACCTGCAAGAAGCTCCTCGCCGAAAAGATCAACTTCAAGATATTTTGCCCAGACAGACATAAAAGACATAACACCGGGAGCGATAAGTTTACCGAAATGCGTTGTTTTTGCGTATTCTTCATCGGTGTGGATAGGAATATTATCGTATTTTTCGGCAAAGTCAATCATACGGTCTTTATCTATTTTTGCCGGAGAGATCGAAATCACCGTGCCAAGTTTAATATCATTAAAATACATGTTGAAAACCTCGTTTGTTGATTTATTTTAATTCAGTTATTTTTAATCATACAGTAAAACGCACTAAGCGAAATAGAAGCAACACCGACCGCGGAAAAGATAAGCTCTCTTGAATATAAGAGATATGTAAACCCACCGCAAGAATCAAACTTGCCGATCAAAGAGAGTGCTGTGAAAAGTAAAAAAAGAACAATAACAGAACATGAGCGAAGGAAGAACAACGGAAATTTTTTTGATAAAATAAAAGCTCGCATAAAGCACCTCCATTGAATATATTCTAACATATAAAACGTAAAAATTCAAGTATCGGAATTTTCCAATTTAAAAAGCCATATCATATTATTATGAACATATTATATTTAACAGCGAACATTTTCAACGACATTGCGGCTATAATTCTTTTTGGATCGGGAATCTTTTTCACATTCCGTCTCAAATTTTACCAATTCAGAGGACTTGGGCAGATATTTACAAAAACTGTAGGAGGCTTGTTAAGTAAAAAGCGAGACAGAAAATCATTTAAGATATTCTGTTCTTCACTTGCGGGTGCTGCGGGAATCGGAAATATAACCGGAGTGGCAACCGCGATCTCTATGGGTGGACCGGGTGCTGTTTTTTGGATGTGGGTCGCGGCTTTTTTGGGGATGGCAACAAAATACATAGAAACAATGTTAGCCGTAAAGCACAAAAGCACCTCTTACGGATATAATTCCAGTCCAATGACATACATAGAAAAAGCAGCGGCATCACCAATATTACCGAATATATTTGCCGTTTTCGGCGTTATGGTTTCATTGATGATGGGAAATGTTATCCAAAGCAGAGAAGCCTGCGACGCGATATGTGAAGCGACATCAATACATACGGAAATAAGCGGAGCTGTCATATGTATAACAGTAGCAATAATAATTTTCGGCGGATTAAAAAGAATCGGTGAAATAACAGAAAAAGCTGTACCGTTAATGACTGTAATCTACGGGATCATGTGTTTATATGTGATCGTTTCAAATAAGGAAAATATTATTTCCGCAATACGGAATATATTTTTTTATGCCTTCAAACCTATGGCTGCCGCAGGCGGACTTATCGGATCAACTGTTTCAAATGCTATCAGATGCGGAGTTTCAAAAGGAATATTCTCAAACGAAGCGGGGCTTGGAAGTGCAGGACTGGCATACGGATCAGCAGAAGACACAACTCCCGAAGATCAGGCAATGTGGGGCGCTTTTGACGTATTCGCCGACACAGTTATTATATCAACATTTACTGCACTGGCGGTTCTTACGACAGATGCATGGAAAGAAAGCAAAAGCATAATTGATATATTCAGTGATATAATGGGCGGATTCGGCGGATATATCGGAGCTTTTTGCATAGCATTATTTGCAATAGCATCTATAACGGTATGGGAATACTACGGTGAAACATGTTTTGCATTTCTGACGAAAGGTAAGCGTGTAACACTATTCAGAGGCATCTTCTGTTTATTTATATTGATAGGTTCGATGACACGAACAGAATTTCTTTGGCCGCTTTCGGAAATTGCAAATACATTGATGATGAGTGTGAACATGTTTGGTGTAATAAAACATGAAATAAAGAAATAAGAAATATTCCGTCCGGGGTAAGATTACCTCAAACGGAATATTTCCATAAAAAAACGAAAGGACGTTATTTTCTTCTTTTTGCATAATCAGAACGACGGTTTTCCTTGCTCATGCGAACATCGGCAAACTTATCGTCGCTTTCCTGTTTAAACTTTGAGAGCATGTCCTCAAAAGAAACAGGCTTTTTTTCAGGAACTTTTTCGGGTTCCGCTGCCTTTTTGATAGAGAGGTTTATCCTCCCTTTTTCGTCTATACCGATAACTTTTACACGAACTTCTTTGCCTTCAGCCAAGTGGTCACGGATATCGTTAACGTAGTTTGACGATACCTCTGAAATATGAACCATGCCGCTTTTTCCTTCCGGCAATTGGACAAATGCTCCGAATTTAGAAAGGCCGGTAACCTTTCCGTCGTATATCTTTCCGACCTCGATGGCCATATACGAAAAATCCCCCTAATTATCAGTTTCCTGATATGTCTTTATATATTTTTTCGTCGTTTCTGCCGTAACCGAGGTTGTCCTCAGCGATACTCTGATAAAAATCTTCCTCGTTTTCAAGAGCAAGAAGATCTTCCATTTCACTGTTACGGAGGCGCTGTTCT
>SVMP01000148.1 GCA_015067385.1 Oscillospiraceae bacterium
GCGGCGGAAAGGGCATGGTTATGCAGCCGCAGCCTGTCTGCGACTGCTTCCGTTATATTAAGAGCATTGTTCCGAACACCTACTGCATATATCTTTCGCCTAAGGGCAAAAAATTTACGCAGGCAAAGGCGAAATCTCTTTTAAAAAAGGAATCGATCACGCTTCTTTGCGGTCACTATGAAGGTCTTGACCAACGTGCGATCGATCTTATTGTTGATGAAGAAATTTCGATCGGAGATTTTGTTCTTACAGGCGGAGAGCTTCCTGCCATGACAATAGTTGATGCCGTTTCAAGAATGGTTCCCGGCGTTTTGGCAGACAGTTCCTGTTATGAAGATGAAAGCATCTATTCGGGTCTTCTTGAGCATCCCCAGTATACACGTCCTCCGATCTACGAAGGACTTGCAGTTCCCGAAGTTTTACAGAACGGAAACCATGCGCTTATTGCGAAATGGAAACTCGAAAAATCACTTGAGATCACAAAAGAAAGACGCGGAGATCTTTACAGAAGATACATGAAGAAAATAAAAAAATGAGGTGTTATTTATGCGTAAATGTTTTGAGAAATTTTTAGACATCGCGGCGGAATACATCAAATCATTAATAGCAAGAAAAAACAAATCATATTACGAACTTTCCGATAAGTCAGAAAAAACAAAAACCCAAAATCCTATAATCGCATTTTTCACTGAAAAAGTCCGAATCAAAATGGACGTTGAAATCAGCAGAGGTGTGCTGATTCTCATATTGACAGCTATTGCAGTCATTTTTATTTTCATAATCAGAGGCCTCGTCAAAAGCTCAAAGAAATAAAACAAATCCTCCATATTTTCGTAATTGAAATATGGAGGATAATTTTATATATTCAGTTATATAAAATCAGCAGTCTCCCCTGCCCTATTTGACAGATGAGGAAATTTCAATGCTTATTTATTGATAATTGTTATTAAAATCAAGACATTACAACAAAGAAACCGTAAAATCAGAAATCGATCTCATGTTTTGCCCAACCGAAATCCTCATAATCGGAGAAATCGGAACAAATACAACGCAGTAAAGTGGCTGTCTCCATATCCGGACGTGAAAACTTACTCCAATCAAATGTTACAGCACCTAATTCCTTGGCACAACCAAGAATGCTTTTTATATCGGATTTTATGGTATGCCATGTTGTGTACATAATACCAAACATCGAATTTTGATTTACAGTATTTATAACTGCTTTATAATTACGGTCATTTGACCAAGGCGCACCGATAACATCATGACCGGAATCTTTAAGAGAAAACAGAGACGGTACGGGAGTTTCATAAGCCCCATACTGCCAATCAACAAAGACAGTGGCTTTAGCGGTCGAATTTCGTATAAATTCAACTTCATCCTTTTCTCCGGCGCAATAACATCCTTCGAAACGGTTCTTTTCAAGAAGCATATCCATCCAGATCATAGGTCTTCTGCCTTCAGCTTCGACCTCGGATGTTAAAGAAGCAAGATAATCGAGCAGCCCCTTACGAAGATCGGGATCGTGACTGATAATATACGCTTCATCACAACCGAGATGCATATACTCACCGTCTCCGAAAAGATCATACAGTTCTTTTCTTATCGTTCTAAGCAGAACCTTAACTTTATCGGAATAAATATTCCAAGCCCAACCGTCAGGCGTAAAGAGGTAGTGGTATCTCGGATTTTGATCCAGAACAACATGTCTGCCGTAACATCCGCGAGCAGAGGTTGCATGTCCCAACTGGTTAGACATGGGGATCGGCTCAAGGCCAAGCTCCTTAGCTTCCTTGATAACTTCAAACGCTTGATCTTTCGAAAAAGCCTGCGGCCAGGCAAGTTCTTTCATGCAATCGTATTTAAGCATACCCCAAAACTCAATAACAATATGAGTATACTGACAAGCAGCCGCCAAACGAACGATCTTTTTTATAAACAACAAATCATTATCCGGGAACACACAGAGATGAAACATTCTGTTTTTCAATAAATAATTGCTTTCTTCATGAATAGCTTCGACCTTTAAAAGATCACCTTCGTGTTTGATCTTCATAAGAAGCGACATGAAGCCCCTCATAAGCCCGCCGTAATCTTTACCTATAATGAAGATCCCCTTTTCATCAACATGCAGGACATATTCTTTATTATCGGGCAAAAGAGATATGGAAGGATCACCGTAAGTAAATGTAAAATCATTCCCCGCAACAAAATCAATTGATCCGGATCTATGGGTAAAGCCGTTCCACATAAGTTTGACAGAGTCATTGTTCATTTTCGAATCGGCGGTTACTGTAATAACAGGAGTAAAAGAATAATATTTTTTCATAAAATATTCACCTCTGAAACATAATAGCACAAAAAAGTCAATTTGTAAATACCATTCAAAAATTTCATTCATAATCAATGATAGTTTTTTCAAATTAACTATTGAAATAAACAGAAAATTGATGTATAATATAAGCAAGCGTAAAACTCACTATTTTAAGCAAAGGAGATATTTTTATGTCTACTAAATTATGGTACGATCAATTTGTTAATGACTGGATGAATGCCCTTCCGCTTGGTAACGGACGCATCGGTGCAATGTTATATGGCAATCCCAACTGCGAACAGATAGAGATCAATGAAGAATCTTTATGGAGCGGCAAACAGCTTATCGAAGAAAACCATGCAACCCCCGAAATACTTGCAGAAATAAGAAAGCTTATAGCAGAAGAAAGACTTCGTGAAGCAACTGCCCTCAGCCGTGATACTTTCCTTGCTACTCCGCCCAGAGTTCGTTTTTACGAAAGTATCGGTGAAATATTTGTTGACTTTGAAGACAAATCTGAATATGCAAACTACCGCAAAGAGCTCGAACTCAATGATGCCATCGGTTCTGTTAAATGGAATAAAGGCGATTCGGAATACAAGAGCGAGTGTTTTGTAAGCGAAGAATACGATTTATTTGTATACAAGGTTGAAGCAACCAAGCCTTTTTCGGCAAACGTCACGTTAAAGAGAAAACAGGATGCATACACAGGAGCAATCAAACCCGACACTCTTGTTATGAACGGCAGAATAATCTACGAAACAAGTAAAGAATACGGCGAAGGCGGAGAAGGTATGGCTTTCGGCGGCATGATGAAGATTAAAACCGACGGTACGCTTAATGACAAGCATGACATTGTGGAAATAAAAGATGCTACATACATAATTCTCTACAATGCATTCGCAACCAACTATAACGTTCAGCTTTTTGATATTGACGAAAGCATAGATTACAGAAAGATCCTTCGTGAACAGATAGCGAAAATAGAAAATGTAAGCTATGATGACATAAAAGCAAAACATATCGAGGATCACCACAAATGGTTCTCAAACGTTAAATTTGAGCTTGACGCTCCGAAATTTGAAGACGTACCGACAGATGTTCGTCTCAAAAACCATAAAGAAGGTAAAACAGACCTTGATCTTTATACCCTTTACTACAATTTCGGACGTTATCTTCTCATTGAAAGTTCCGGTAAGAAAGCTACCCTGCCCGCAAACCTTCAGGGCAAATGGTGTCACGACTTCCGTCCGCCATGGGGCAGCGACTATCATACAAACATAAACCTTCAGATGAACTATTGGCCTGCAGAAGCAGGAAACTGTTCAGACACAGTTGCTCCGCTCACTCATTTTATGAAAATGGTAAGCAAATTCGGTCAGAAAACGGCAAAAGATCTTTTCGGTGCTGACGGTTGGACCATAAACCACACATCCGACGTTTTCGGTCGTACAGGTATTCATGACAGCGGCGACTGCGGATTCTTCCCGATGGCTGGACCCTGGATGTGTCTGTCTCTTTGGGAACATTACGAATACACAAATGATATTTCGTACCTCAAAGAGATCTATCCCATTCTTAAAGGCTCTTGTCAATTCGTCTGCGATTATCTTGTTGAAACTCCCGACGGAACTCTTGTTTCAACACCTTCAAACTCCCCCGAAAACTCTTTCTTCTATGATGATCCGTGCGGAGAAAGAAGAAGAAGCATGTTCACTCAGGGTGCAACTATAGATGCTCAGATAATTTATGCGTTACTTACAAGAACGATCCACGCATACGAAAAACTGGGAGAAAACGACGGCTTCAGCAAGAAGCTCAGCGAAGTTCTTGCGAAACTTCCCCCGATGAGAATCAGCGAACGTTACAACACGATCTGCGAATGGATAAAAGACTACGAAGAATGTGAACCCGGTCACAGACATGTTTCACATCTTTTCGGTTTACATCCTGCTGATCAGATAACAGAAGATACCCCCGAACTTTTCGAAGCGGCAAAGAGAACTATAGCAAGACGTATTGAAAACGGCGGCGGTGCTACAGGTTGGTCAAGAGCATGGACAGTTAACTTCTATGCAAGGCTCAAAGATGGAGACGGAGCACTCTTCCACCTCAAAAATCTCCTTTCGAACTGCACAGCAGAAAACATGTTCGACATTCATCCCCCGTTCCAGATCGACGGTAACTTCGGCGGCACAGCAGGAATCATGGAAATGCTTCTTCACAGCCACAGAGGAACACCGGATGATAGAATTATCGATCTTCTTCCTGCGCTTCCTCAGGAATGGAAAAACGGTTCTATCAGCGGTATCAAAGCAAGAGGCGGTTTTGTTTTCAACATTGCATGGAAAGACAACAAGCTCACAGAAGTCACGGTTACCGCAGAGGATTCCAAAACACTTAAGCTCGGTATTCCCAATGGTCAGACTTTGGCAAAAGCAGACAAAGAAATCACTTGCAACGGCTCTGTTATAGAGATCGCACTCAAAGAAAATGAATCTGTAAACTTTGTTTTTGCATAAAATAAAATTATAATTTAATAAGCTTTACAAAAAAAACAATAGCCTCGATTGAAGAATCGAGGCTATTGTTAGTTAACAGATAAAATTCAAGATATGTCCATTGGGATCATAACGGTTTACTGAGCTTTATTCTGGGCAAGGAACCAATTAAGAGTTTCTTCAGTAAAGGCTTTAGTCCAGGAGTCGTGACCGACGCCTTCGTAGAGATCATATTTAAGGTTGGGATTCGTGTTTTTCAAAGCATTGATCATCTCGATCGTCTGATTGGGTGAAACACAAGTATCGTCAAGTCCGTGGAAAGCCCAGATCGGCATTTTAAGGGTATGCGCATTCCACGCCATACCGCCGCCGCAACACGGAGCGATAGC
>SVMP01000149.1 GCA_015067385.1 Oscillospiraceae bacterium
TTTATTTTTTGTGAGGTACTTTTTATATGGAAAGACAGAAAAGGGTCGCTGCGATCCACGATATTTCATGCTTCGGCAAATGTTCTTTAACGGTTGCGTTGCCTATTCTTTCAGCTGCAGGCATTGAAACAAGCATTATCCCCACCGCTATTTTATCTACTCATACCGGCGGTTTCGAAAATTATACCTACAGAGATCTTACCGATGATATTATGCCCATTGTAGATCATTGGAAAACTCTCGATCTTCATTTTGACGGTATTTATACAGGTTTTCTCGGCTCGTTCGAACAGATCGATGTTATGAAATCCGTATTTGACAAACTTAAAAGCGAAGATACTTTGATTTTCGTTGATCCCGTAATGGCTGATAACGGCAAACTCTACGGTTTATTCTCTCCCGATTTCCCGAAAGGTATGGCTTCTCTTTGTGAAAAAGCCGATATCCTTATTCCCAATATAACGGAAGCTACGCTTCTTCTCGGTGAAGAATTCGTTGAAGGTCCTTATACTAAAGAATATATTGAAGGTCTTCTTGCAAGACTTGCCGACCGTTTCTGCTCCAAGATCATTCTTACAGGCGTATACTTCGACGATAAAGCTCTCGGTGCGGCTTCTTTCGATGCTGAAACAGGCAAAGTCGATTACTCTTTCTCCGACCGTATCGATGGCTACTATCACGGAACAGGCGACGTTTTCGGCAGTGCGGTTCTTGCCGGAATCATGAACGGCAAATCTCTTGCTGATTCCGTAGCTCTCGCTGTTTCTTATACATATCATTCCATTGAACGTACAAAAAATGCAGGTACCGATATTCGTTTCGGTGTTGATTTTGAACGCGGAACAAAAGAACTCATAGGCGAATAATTTTTCAACGACGTACAGATATGTGCGTCGTTAATTTTTATTGAAAAATTTAATTTAGTATTGACGAAATCAAATTAGTGTGCTATAATATGGAAAATGATTTTACAGGGGGACATTCTATGGATGACAATATCCTTAAAGCGTTGTTTGAACCGAAAAGATTCCTGCTTATTCAGCTTATGGCGGAACGAAGTTACTGCGTTCGTGCCCTTGCAAGAAAGAGTTATCTTTCCGAATCGGCTGTTTCGCAGCATTTGAAAACGTTGCGTGAAGCAGGTCTCGTCTACGGTGTAAAAAAAGGGTATTATACTCATTACGGTCTTGATAAAGAGGCTCTTGACCGCATTATTTCGGAACTTTCAAGCATACGCAATACAGAGCGTAAGCCTTGCGACGGACCGTATTACGGCTGCTCGGAATCCGAATACCTCAGATGTAAGGCATATATACCGCCTGAAAAAAGAGAAAAAAAGGAAGTATAAAAAATGTTAAAGCGATTTATAAGTTATTACGGACCTCATAAAAAGATGCTTGCAATGGATATGCTGGCATCCCTGCTTATCTCCGTTATCGGTATGGTTTATCCGATCGTTACAAATAAGATGCTTAATGAGTATATCCCTCAGAAGATGTATTCAACTATAGTTATTTCGGGGCTGATCGTTCTTGCTCTTTACGTTTTGCGTATGTGGCTTCGCTATTTCGTTCAGTATTACGGTCACGTTATCGGTGTTAAGATGCAGTCTCAGATGCGTATCGACCTTTTCGATCATCTGCAGAAGCTTCCGTTCGGTTTTTACGATAATAACGAAACGGGTAAGATAATGACCCGTATAACAAGTGACCTTTTTGAAGTCTGCGAACTTGCGCATCACGGTCCCGAAAACCTGCTCATAAGCGCAGTTATGATCGTTCTTTCGTTCTGTTACCTTTTGAGTATCGACTGGATCCTTACTCTTATCGTTTTTGCTTGTGTTCCCATTCTCGTTGTCGTTACGATGCATTACCGCAAGGCGATGAACAAAGCGTTTGACGACAGACGTAAAAGCAATGCAACCATCAATGCCGCAGTTGAAAGCAGTATTACCGGTATCCGTGTAACAAAAGCTTACACCAATTCCGCACGTGAAGTCGAGAAATTCAGAAAAGGCGACGATGAGTTTGTAAGGGCTTCGGACAGCGCATATAATGCGATGGCAAAATTCCATGCTTCAACTTCTTTCGTTTCCGATGTTTTTAACGTTTTCATTCTTATCGCAGGCGGTCTGTTCCTTTATTCCGGCAGAATTTCTTTCGGCGATTATTCAACGTTCATTGTCTCCGTTAACCTTTTTATCAACCCCGTAAACACTCTTATCGGTTTTATGGAACAGTTCCAGAACGGTGTCAGCGGCTTTAAACGCTTCGTTGAGATCATGGAAGAAAACCCCGAAGTCGATGCGATCGATGCGGAAGATCTCGAAAATGTCGAAGGCGTTATCGAATTCAAGAATGTTACTTATTCCTATGACCTGACTAAAGAAGTCCTTCATAATGTCGATCTTCGACTCGAAAAAGGCAGAAAACTTGCTCTTGTCGGTCCTTCGGGCGGCGGTAAAACAACACTTTGCCACCTTCTTCCCAATTTCTATAAGCTCGGTGAAGAAAACGGTTCGATTTTCATTGACGGCAAGGATATTCGCAGCTTGACGCTGGATTCCGTTCGCCGCAATATCGGTATCGTTCAGCAGGACGTCTTCCTTTTTGTCGGAACGATTAAAGAAAATATTCTTTACGGCAGACCTGATGCCACCGATGAAGAGGTCTATGAAGCGGCTCGTCGCGCAAATATTCATGATTACGTTATGACACTCGAAAAAGGCTATGATACAGAAATAGGCGAACGCGGCGTTAAACTTTCGGGCGGTCAGAAACAGAGACTGAGTATTGCTCGTGTATTCCTTAAAGACCCGGCAATTCTTATTCTTGACGAAGCAACAAGTGCGCTTGATAATACGACAGAAGTTCTCATTCAGCAGGCTCTTGATGAACTTTGTAAAGGCAGAACAACGCTTGTTGTTGCGCACCGTCTTTCAACTATCAGAAACGCAGACGAAATTGCTGTTGTCATGAACGGCGTTATTACAGAACGCGGTACTCATGAAGAACTTATGGCTGCAGGTGGAACGTATAAAGATCTCTATTCTCTGCAGTTCAGAGATAACGACGTTTTTTGATCAATATTTCTTCAATTAACAAAGCAGGACCGAAATTATTCGGTCCTGCCTTCTGTTTGATTTTTATGTTTTTAATAAGAACGGGTTTTGATCTTTCCGCAAATTCCGGGAACGGGGATGGGGAGAAATTCCGAAAGACCGTCTCTCTTCTGATATACCTGGTTTACGATAATATTAACGGTAATATCGTTTTCCGATTTGTTAAGCTTGCCGCTGATGTCAAAACTATAGGGTTTTGTTATTTTTGTGCCGATACATTCTCCGTTGATCCACAGTTCTGCGGTTTCGCCGACATAACCGAGGTCGATGAATGTATGTTTTTTGTTGTTTTCGGGAAGCTTAAATTCGTAACGAACGTATTCCGCTTTGGGTGCTGCGGTATGGCTTACACCGTTGAGAACATTTGTCTTGAATATCTCTTTATATTCTGTTTCTCCGACATTGCAGACGGAAACGGTGTATTCTGTCTCAACATCGATCCACTCGCCTTTATCTCCGTATTCGTATGCGGTGGCTTTGGGCAGATCGTTGCCTTGAATGAGGATAATTGAGCAGGATGGCTCAAGCTTGATCCTGACTTTGCCGTTTCTTACGGAAGGCTTATAGATCTTGTTTTCGTATGCATCGTAAAGAATCGCTTCTTTGTCGCAGGGAACAGTGAAATCTGCGGGAACGGTCTCGTCTTCATTGAGGAACATTATTGTGTTGATGTCGTCAGAAACGGTTTCGTAGCAACGAACATGCGGATATTGCTTTGAAAGTGTGAGATGTACATGGCCGTTTTTGCGTAAAACCGAAACAATATCCTTGAATTTTACAGTTGTTGCTTTGCCTTTTGCCTCAAATGTTTCGTTGAGTTCAGGGTACATTTCGGGTTCACCGTTGATAAAGTAAACGGGAATGCCTGCCTCGGCAAATTCATCAAGCTTTCTGCGGAGAGCTATAGGCATCATTTTGAGGTACGGAACAACGATCGCACCGTATGTTTCGTTGTTGCATTTGAAGACCTTGTTTTCTGCTGTGCATTTTGTAAGCATGTAATCTTCGGGAATTATGTCGAAATCAATATGCGCCTGAGTGAGAACTTTCGCAATTTCTTCTGTCGGCATATGAGGCTGAGCTGTCCAAATACCCGTGCTGTAGAGAACGGCAACATCGGCTTTGTGTGTTCCGCCCGAAAGAATATGTGAAACTCTCTGCATATATCCCATAAGATCGCCGAAGAACTTGAACTGAGTGTTTGTTCCGTGATTGTAGAAGTGCGGCGGACAGTCACCATCGTTGAATCTGGGTGTGAATGCGTGGGGAACATAGTAATTTATACCGCTTGCAAGGAAAAGGTCAGCCATTTTTTTCATAACAGGCATTCCTTCTGCCCAACCGAACGCACCGAATATTTCGCACATCGCTCTGCCTTTTTTCTTTTCATCGATATGTGAGTGAGAAGCTGCGAGCTTTGCAATAAGATAGTTAAATATCTTCGGGTCTGCCGGGTCTCCCGTTACTATCCATTCGTGAACATTTTCAAGAACACCGGGCTGAACCTGATGCAGAACGATGTCTATACCTGCCATATCCTGTCCGTCAAGAGCTCTGAAATAATGTCCCGGGCCGCCGCAAAGAGAAAGGTGAGCACCCTGGTCCTCGATTATGTGTCCGATGTACATTACGCCGCGTTCTCTGCACCAATCGCCGAGCATGTAACAGAAGTTTTTACCGTAAAAATCCGAAACAATGTCCATATATGTCGCACGAACGGAAGATGTTACGTTTTCAACATCCTGGAAAAAGGCGGGGAGAAGATTAAGAACCTGTTCCGGAGTCATACCGTTCTTTTCAGAGATAAGCTCAGGCATATCGTCTCTCCATGCGATGGGGTTCATGTTGCCCAAACGTCCGTAATATGAAGCGTTTGCGTTTCCGAAACAAGGTTCGTCGGAGAAGAAACCTTTGAATGTGTTTCCGAAATATTCCTTGAAATGCTCATAG
>SVMP01000004.1 GCA_015067385.1 Oscillospiraceae bacterium
ATCGTCGGACAGAGAATAGCCGAAAAAGACTGCGAAAACGGTTTTATTCTCGACGGTTTCCCCAGAACCATTCCTCAGGCTGAGGCTCTCGAAAACCTGCTTGCGGAGCGCAACATTTCTCTTGATGCTGTTCTGTCTATTGAAGTAAACGATTCTGATATCGTTACTCGTATGTCAGGTCGCCGTGTATGTAAAAAATGCGGCGCAAGTTATCATGTAGTATACAAACGTCCCAAGAATGGCAATCTCTGCGATAACTGTTCATCCGAACTTACAATAAGAGAAGATGATAAGGTCGAGGTTGTTATTGATAGACTTGAAGCTTATCATAAGCAGACGGCTCCGCTCAAAGATTTCTACTCAGCTAAAGGTTTACTTGTTTCTGTCGAAGGTAAAGAAGAGCTTGCTGATACTTCTGCCGCAGTAGACAGTGCAATCGATAACCTGTAAGGCTGTATAGGTAAATATAATGATTATTATTAAAAATCGCCGTGAGATCGATCTTATGCGTAAAGCCGGTGCAATTGCTGCCGAAGCTCTCGCAAGAGGCGGTGAGGCTGTAAAGCCCGGTGTTTCAACAAAACACATAAACGATCTTATGGAAAAGTTCATCAGGAGTAGAAATGCGTATCCCTCGTTTTTAAACTACGGCGGCTTCCCTGCTTCCGCGTGCATTTCGATAAATGACGAGGTAATCCACGGAATCCCTTCGGATACGCGTATCATTCAGGATGGAGATATTGTGAGTATTGATGTCGGTGTTCTGCTCAACGGCTACCATGCCGACACCGCAAACACCTTTCCCGCCGGTACCGTCAGCGGGGAGGCGCTGAAACTGATCGATGTAACAAAAGGCTCTTTCTGGGAAGGCATGAAATATGCCACAGCCGGAAAACGACTCGGTGATATCGGTCATGCGATAAGCGCGCACGCCGTAAAGAACGGATGCTCTGTTGTTTACGAATATGTCGGACATGGCGTTGGAACACAACTTCACGAAGAACCGAATGTTCCTAACTATGGAATGCAGGGCAAAGGCAGACGTCTTGAAGAAAACATGACGATCGCTGTCGAGCCGATGATAAATCAGGGTGTTCCCGATGTTAAGCAGCTTTCGGATAAATGGACTGTAGTTACAAAAGACGGTAAGCTTTCGGCTCATTATGAGCATACGATCGCGATAACAAAAGATGAGCCGTTAATACTCACATCTCTGTAGGAGATCATATGGATAGTAGCGACATTGGCAAAGGGTGTATAGTTGAATCAATAGCAGGCAGAGATAAAGATCATCTTTTTATCGTGCTTGAAACTATCGGCGAATATGCGCTTTTGGTTGATGGAAAAATCCGCAGGATCGAAAATCCTAAGCGAAAAAAAATAAAACACTTACGTTTCCACGCTTTGCGCGACGACGTTCGTGTCTATTCTAAAATAATGGCCGGAATAAGGCCTGATAATGCGGAAATACGTAAGACAATAGCTCTTTTCGTAAATTCCGATAAAGTAAGCTCTTGAAGGAGGTTAAACACTTGGCAAAAGAAAATTTGATAGTGGTCGAAGGTGTTATCGTTGATACTCTTCCGAACACAAAGTTTATAGTCGAACTTCCCAACGGACATAAGATTGACGCTTATATTTCCGGAAGAATGCGTGAAAACAACATACGCATCATGCTCGGAGACCGCGTGGAAGTCGAGATGTCACCTTATGACCTTACCAAGGGCAGGATCACTTTCCGCGGAGTTCGTAAGAGAAATCCGTAAGAAGTGTCCTTCTTATAACCAGATTAACCGTAATTAGTTGAATGAAACCGAGGAGGTAATTCAAATGAAGGTACGTCCTTCCGTTAAACCGATGTGCGATAAGTGCAAGGTTATAAAGAGAAAAGGTAAAGTAATGGTAATATGCGAAGACCCTAAGCATAAACAGAGACAGGGTTAATTAAATCGGAGGTGTATTCACAAGCATGGCAAGAATAGCTGGCATCGATCTGCCGAATAACAAACGCGTAGAAGTCGGTTTGACTTATATCTACGGTATCGGCATCAACAAATCCAGAACCATCTTAAGCGCAACAGGTGTAAATCCTGACACAAGAGTAAAGGATCTCACAGAAGAAGATCTCTCTGCTCTCCGTGAATATATAGATAAAAATGTAACAGTCGAAGGTGACCTTCGCAGAGCAGTAGCTCTCGATATCAAACGTCTCGTTGAAATCGGTTGCTACAGAGGCGTTCGCCACAGAAAGAACCTTCCCGTTCGTGGTCAGCGTACAAAAACAAACGCAAGAACTCGTAAAGGTCCGTCCAAGACCGTAGCGAATAAGAAGAAATAAGTTCGGAGGGAAATAAAATGGCTAAAGCCGCAGCTAATAAAAAAACAACTGTAAAAAGACGTAGAGACAAAAAGAATATAGCCAAAGGTGCCGTTCATATCCTTTCCAGCTTCAATAATACCATCGTAACCATCACCGATGTCAACGGAAATGCAATTTCTTGGGCATCTGCAGGTGGACTTGGTTTCAGAGGTTCCAAAAAGAGCACCGCATTCGCAGCTCAGACCGCTGCTGAAACTGCAGCAAAAGCTTCTATGGAACATGGTATGAAGTCTGTTGAAGTATATGTTAAAGGTCCCGGCCCCGGACGTGAGGCTGCTATCAGAGCGCTCCAGACAGCAGGCATGGAAGTTACCATGATCAAAGACGTTACACCTATCCCGCACAACGGCTGCCGTCCCCCGAAGCGCCGCCGTGTATAATTGGAGGTAAATTTACAGATGGCAAGATACACAGGTCCTGTCTGCCGTATGTGCAGACGTGAAAAGGAAAAACTTTTCCTTAAAGGTGAAAAATGCTACTCGGATAAGTGCCCGATCACCAAAGGCGCTAAGGTTCCCGGTCAGCACGGTGCAAGCCGTAAAAAAGCTACCGGTTACGGTATCCAGTTCCGTGAAAAACAGAAGGTTAAGAGATACTACGGTATGCTCGAAAAACAGTTCCGTCTCTATTTTGATATAGCAAGCAAAAAAGAAGGCGTAACCGGTGATAACCTTCTCCGTATCTGCGAATCCAGACTCGACAACGTTGTTTACCGTCTCGGTTTCGCTATGTCCCGTGCAGAAGCTAAACAGCTCATCAACCACGGTCATTTCCTCGTAAACGGCAAGAAAGTAGATATTCCGTCCTACATCCTCGAAGTAGGTGACGTTATCGATATTAAAGCAGACAGCAAAGATTCCGCTAAGATCAAAGCTATCCTCGCTGCTAACGATCAGAAGCCCATTCCCAGCTGGCTCGACCTCGATAAAAACACCTGCACAGGTAGGGTTGCAGATCTTCCCGATCCCGCAGGAATCGATCTCCCGATCGAAGTTCATCTTATCGTTGAGTTGTACTCCAAATAATAGTTTCTGAATATAATCAAACCGCTTCGTTGATATCGGGCAGTGACGGGAGTTATAACTTGATAACAACGGCAGATATTTCACTAAAGAAAGGGTGCGTTATATGATAGAAATCCAAAAGCCTACAATTGATGTAGTTGAAGTTTCCGAAGACGGTACTTACGGTAAGTTCGTCGTTGAACCTCTTGAAAGAGGATATGGAATCACTCTGGGTAACTCACTTCGCAGAATGCTTCTCTCCTCTCTTCAGGGCGCAGCTGTTACTTCAATCAAAATTGATGGCGTACAACACGAATTTTCGACGATACCCGGCGTAAAAGAAGATGTCGCAGAGATCGTTCTTAACATGAAAGGTCTTATTGCGAGACTTCACGGATCGTCTTCCAAATTTGCATATATAGAAGCACAGGATGAAGGCGAAGTCACTGCGAAAGATATAAAAGCAGACAGCGATATTGAAATTTTGAATCCCGATATGCATATTGCGACTCTCTCCAAAGATTCCAGATTGTATATGGAGATCACAATCGGTACCGATAAAGGCTATATTCCTTCCGAAAGAAATAAGCCTGCTAATGCTCCTATCGGTCTTATCGCTATGGACTCTTCTCATTCTCCTGTATGCAAAGTTAATTACACCGTTCAGAATACCCGTGTCGGCAATATAACCGACTACGACAAGCTCGAAATGGAAGTCTGGACAAACGGCACTATTTCCGCTCGTACCGCTGTTTCCATGTCTGCTAAGATCCTCAGCGAACATCTTACTTTGTTCATCGATCTTGCAGAACCTCAGGAAATGGCTGAAGAAGTTTGGAAGGGTGACGAGATCGAAAGCAAAGAAAAGATACTCAGCATGACTATCGAAGAACTCGATCTCTCCGTTCGTTCTTTCAACTGCCTTAAGAGAGCCGGCATCAATACTGTGGATGACCTTATTAATAAGTCTCCCGAAGAAATGATGCGCGTTCGTAACTTGGGTAAAAAATCTCTCGAAGAAGTAATTGTTAAACTTGAATCATACGGATTGCAATTTGCATTAGACAAAGAATAAGGAAGGAGGCTACTGCCAAATGGGAACTCGCAAACTCGGCAGATCTACCGATCACAGAATTTCCATGCTTCGCGGAATGGTTACTTATCTTCTCGAAAACGGACAGATCGAAACCACCGCGACAAGAGCTAAGGAAGTTCGTTGCATCGCAGAAAAAATGATCACTTTAGGTAAACAGAATACATTGCACGCAAAAAGACAGGCACTCAGCTACATTACCAAGGAGGATGTTGTTAAGAAACTCTTTGATGATATCGCTCCCAAGTATGCTGATCGTAACGGTGGTTATACTCGTATAATCAAAACCGGCCCCCGTCGCGGCGATGCTGCTGAAATGGCTATCATTCAGCTTATCTAATTAAAGATATATACTTAAAAACGGAGGAACGAAAGTTCTTCCGTTTTTTCTTGTATACCTCTAAAAGTTAAAGTTTTGTCATTGATTTTTTATTACTGTTATAGTATAATTATTAGTAAAGATAAAATTGATTATTATGTTTTTGTCAAATTTTAAAGTTATTTTACGGAAAGTGCCGTCTAACAAACTGTCTTTTTACGGTATTTGGGCGTTTAATTAAATGAAAATCCGATTATATAATCGAATAAAATTACAAAAACATCAAATAACTGATTCTTCATTACAAAGGATAGATATTATGAGAAAATTATTATTGGGCAACGAAGCAGTCGCGCGCGGACTTTATGAACACGGTTGCCGTATCGTTTCGTCTTACCCCGGTACTCCCTCCACAGAAATAACCGAATTTGCAGCAACTTACGATGCTCTTTATGCTGAATGGGCTCCTAATGAAAAAGTTGCGGTTGAAACTGCTATCGGCGCTTCTTTCGGAGGAGCAAGAGCTTTTGCCGCTATGAAACATGTCGGTCTTAATGTTGCTGCTGACCCTGTTTTTACATCTTCTTATACCGGCATAAATGCAGGTCTTATCATCGCTGTTGCAGATGACCCCGGTATGCATTCTTCTCAGAATGAGCAGGATTCCAGAAATTACGCAATTGCATCTAAGATCCCGATGCTCGAACCTTCGGATTCTACGGAATGCCGCGATTTTGTCGGCGTGGCTTACGAGATCTCCGAAAAATTTGACACTCCCGTATTCCTTCGTTTAACAACAAGGATCGCTCACTCTCAGAGTCTTGTTGAACTTGGCGAAAGAACAGATGTCGGCGTTAAACCTTTTGAAAAAAATCCCAGAAAATATGTTATGACGCCCGCAAATGCGATACCCAAGCATACTGTTGTTGAAAACAGAACAGCCGCTATTCGTGAATGGGCTGAAAATTGCTCTGTTAATACAGTAGAAGACAACGGAACTTCTATCGGCGTTATTGCTGCAGGTACTTGCTATGATTACGCTAAAGAGGCACTTGCCGATAAAGCTTCATACCTTAAACTCGGTATGGTAAATCCTCTTCCCATAAAACTTATTGCCGATTTCTGCGCTAAGTACGATAAAGTTTACGTTATTGAAGAGCTTGATCCCGTTATTGAAAATCATTGCAAATCAAACGGCTTTAACGTTATAGGCAAGGAAGTATTCCCCCTCTGCGGCGAGATCAATTCTTCCATGATCAAAGAAAAGATCCTCGGTGAAAAAACAGAGATCGGTGCATCGTTTACCGATCTTCCCGTTCGTCCTCCCGTTATGTGTTCGGGTTGTCCTCACAGAGGTATGTTCTATGTCCTTAAAAAGCTCGGCGTGTTTGTTAACGGCGATATCGGTTGTTACACACTCGGCGGCGCGGCTCCCCTTAACGCCATTGATACTACTGTTTGTATGGGCTTCTCCGTTGCAGGTCTTCACGGCTTCCTGAAAGCTAACGGCGAAAGCAAAAAATCCGTAGCAGTTATCGGTGACTCTACATTTATCCATTCAGGAATTACAGGCCTTATCAATATGGCTTACAACAGATCCTCCGGTACTGTTATCGTACTTGATAACTCTATTACCGGTATGACCGGTCATCAGCAGAATCCCTCCACAGGTGTTACTCTTAAAGGCGATATGACAACATCCGTTGATCTTGAGGCTCTTTGCAAAGCTGTAGGTATCAACAGGGTAAGAGTTGTCGATCCTCAGGAAATAAACGAAGTTGAAAAGATCGTTAAAGAAGAACTTGAAGCAGACGAACCGAGCGTTATCATCGCAAGAAGACCTTGCGTTATGATCAAAAAAGCAGTCATCAAGCCTCCGTACAGAATCGATCCCGATAAATGCAAAAAGTGCAAGATGTGTATGAAGATCGGTTGTCCGAGCCTTTCCGTCGATCCCGAAACAGGTAAGGTTTCTGTTGATAAGACTCTCTGTGTCGGCTGCGGTCTTTGCAAAAAACTTTGTAAATTCGACGCTATCTGCGAAAACTGATAATGAAATATTTTTTGTCCGTTGTTTTAACATCTTTTTGCCTTCTCCTTGCTTCCTGCTCTTTTCTTACGGAATCGGTTCCCGAATACGATCCAACCGTAGATATAGATATTGAGCAAATAAAACAGGATTATCCTTCTGTAAGTAATGTTCCGGTTTTGTATATAGACATTGACCGCGAGCTCTGGCTTTTAGACCGTGATGAATATGTTTCGGCAACCGTCACGGCTCCCGATTCGAATTTGGTTGAGATCAATGCCAAGATCAAGGGTAGGGGCAATGCGTCCTGGCTGTTGCCTCAAAAACCTTATAATCTCAAATTCGAGACAGATGTTGATCTTTTCGGTTTGGGGGCAGAAAAATCGTGGGTGCTGATAACATTGTTTTACGACAAAACACTGCTTCGAAACTATCTTACTCTCGATTTAGCCAAGACAGTTTGCGGTGAATACGAGATGGATAAAATGTTTGTTGACGTTGTAATCAACGGAGAATATAACGGACTTTATCTTCTCACGGAAAAAGTCGAAGACAGCAAAACAAGAGTGGATCTGTCAAAAAAGAACGGTGATGTTCTTTTTGAGATCGAACAGGCATATCGGCACGATTATCATTGTGAGAACTGCATTGAGCTCGAAAGCGGCGCGCATCTGACATTTAAAGAGCCTGAGCCCGAAGATCTTTCGCTCAGAGATTTTAAACTGAAGTACAGTCAGATGGAAGATTTTTTTGAAGCAGCGGATGATGCTATCAGATCAAAAGATTTTTCACAGTTCTCCGATTATATAGATGTTGAATCTTTTATAAATTGGTATATTGTAAACGAATTCGTTAAAAATTTCGACTCACGATTCGTTACGAGTTGCTACTGTTATGTTAAAAACGGAAAACTTTTCATGGGTCCGTGTTGGGATTATGATACGTGTATGGGCAATCAGGATGTTGAAACATGTATGGATCCTAAGGGATTTCATGTCAGAATAGCTCCGTGGTACGTTTCTCTTTTACGAAACGATGAATTCTATTCCATGCTTTGTAACCGTTGGGAAGAGCTTGTTTCAACAGGTGTGTTTGACCGTTTTATTCAAAATATCGATGAGCAGACCGAGTATCTTTCGGAAGCATCTGCAAATCACTTCGAACGTTGGCCCACCTCTTTAACGTCAGGCGATCTACGCGGCAAAAATGCTCTTTTTACATACGAAGAAGAGATAGATTATCTCAAAAATTGGATAGAAAAACGTATTGAATTTCTGAACAGCAAATGGAAAACAGAATAAATTCATTGATATAATAAATGTTTGAAAGTCTCTTTCAAATGAAAGGAATCTTTAAAATGAAAACGACTAATATAATGATCGTTGGCGTTGGCGGACAGGGTACTCTTCTTGCCAGCAGACTCCTCGGCCATATCCTCCCCGGAATGGGATATGATGTTAAAATTTCCGAAGTTCACGGTATGTCCCAAAGAGGAGGCAGTGTTGTAACGTTTGTTCGTTACGGCGAAAAAGTTGCTTCTCCCATCATTGAAAAAGGAGAGGCGGATTATATAATTGCGTTTGAACAGCTCGAAGCTTCTCGTTGGCTTTCTTATCTGAAAAAAGGCGGAAAGCTTATAACCAGCAGCCAGAAAATAGATCCTATGCCTGTTATAACAGGCGCATGCGCATATCCCGACGCTCTTCCCGAAAAGATCAAGGATGCAGGTGTTGACATTATTTGCGCCGATGTCCTTTCTCTTGCCGAAAAAGCAGGCAGCTCCAAGGCTGTTAACGTTGTTCTTCTCGGTGTGTTTGCTAAAATGATAGGCATTGACCCTGCGCTTTTTAACGATGCTATTGACTGCCTTGTTAAAGAAAAATTCAGAGAGCTTAACAAAGTTGCTTTTGAGCTTGGTTATTCTGTAAATTAATTTTAAGGAAGCGAAAAAAATGTATTTTAATAAAACGATCGAAACGATGAACCGCGAAGATATGAAAAAACTTCAGGCGGAAAGACTTAAAAAAACAGTTGAACGTGTTTATAACAATGTTCCGCTTTACCGTGAACGTTTTGATGAGTACGGAATTAAACCCGAACATATAAAAACCGTTGACGACCTTAAAAATCTTCCGTTTACTTATAAAACCGATCTTCGAGACACATATCCGTTCGGCCTCTTTGCTGCTCCGATGTCTGAAGTTATCCGTATACATGCTTCATCGGGTACCACAGGTAAACAGACTGTCGTAGGCTATACAAAAAACGATATAGATATCTGGGCTGAATGTGTCGCTCGTTCTCTCGTTTCTGTTGGCGCTACAAGTAAAGACATTGTTCATGACTCTTACGGTTACGGCCTTTTCACAGGCGGTCTCGGCATTCATGACGGTGCTACAAAGCTCGGCGCTGCGGTAATTCCCGTATCCTCCGGTAATACTGCTCGTCAGGTCAATATTTTTAGGGATTTCGGTTCTACTATCCTTTGCTGTACCCCTTCATATGCTATGTATCTTGCCGAAGCTTTAAAAGAAAATAATATTTCTCTCGATGAGATCAAACTTCGTATCGGTATTTTCGGTGCTGAACCCTGGACAGAGGAAATGCGCACCGAGATCGAAAACGGTCTTGGTATTAAGGCTTATGATATTTACGGTCTTTCCGAAATTTGCGGTCCCGGCGTTTCATGTAACTGTTATATGCAGAACGGTCTTCATGTTCAGGAAGACCACTTTATCCCTGAAATTATTGATCCCGATACAGGTGAGGTACTTCCCGACGGTGAATCCGGTGAACTCGTATTTACCTGCATAACAAAAGAAGCCCTTCCTCTTATCCGTTACAGAACAAGAGATATTTCTTCTCTTACCCGTGAGCCCTGCGAGTGCGGCAGAACGACCGTACGTATGTCTAAACCCTGCGGCAGAACCGACGATATGCTTATTATCCGCGGTGTTAACGTATTCCCGTCTCAGGTTGAATCTGTTCTTCTCAATATCGAAGGCGTTTCTCCTCACTATCATATTACCGTTGACCGTGTAAACAATCTCGACACTATGGATGTTGAAGTTGAAATGTCTTCCTCTTTGTTCTCCGACTCCGTAAAACAGATCCAGGAGAAAGAAAAGATGATAAAACAGGCTCTTCTCAGCACTCTCAATATTGCTGTCGGCGTAAAACTTGTCGGACCCAAGACCATCAGCCGTTCCGAAGGCAAAGCAAAGAGAGTTACAGACAACAGAAAATAGTTTACAGAAAGGAACTTTATTATGGAACTTTATCAAGTCTCTGTTTTTGTTGAAAACAAATCAGGCAGACTCGCAGATATTACTGAAGTTCTTTCTAAGAACAGCATTAATATCCGTGCGTTAAGTATTGCCGATACGACCGATTTCGGTATTCTTCGTCTTATTGTCGAAGATCCCGGAAAAACCGAAAAAATACTTGCAGACAATGGCTTTACCGTTACTCGTACAAAGGTTATCGGTGTTCGTGTTCCCGATACGCCGGGTGGGCTTTCTGTTGTCCTTCGTCTTCTCAGTGACAACGGCATCAGCCTTGAGTATATGTATGCCTTTATAGGAAGAAGCGATGAACGTGCAAGCGTTATCCTTCGTGTTGATAACGATGAGAAAGCCGAACAGGTTCTTTCTTCAAACGGAATTGAACTTATAAGTGGAGACGCTTTTAATGAGTAAAAGATTATCTCCCGCAATTCCCAAAAAAAAGACGGAAGAGACAAAGCCTCTTGATTCGAAAAAGATCAAAATGGGAATTCTTGTCGGCGTAATTTCTCTTATCGTTCTTCTTGCCCTGATATGGGCTGTTGTCGGCGCTGTCAGTGCATCATCGTTGCTTAACCCGCCCAGACGTGAGCTTGTTTATTTTGACGGACCTAACGAGCTTGACATGGTCTATGATTTCTTTCAGATAAAAGATTTCAGAGACGACGACTATATAGTCGGTTGGTATATTCCGTGTCAGGATGAGTACGGTGAATATGTAGACAGCGACAAAACCGTTATCATGTCTCATAATTACCAAAGTAACAGAGAAATGACCGAAATAGACGGCTTGTATCTTATCAGAGATCTCGTTTATGCAGGATATAACGTCATAACATTTGACTATACCGGATCCGGAAACTCCGAGGGTAAAAATTACACTTTCGGGGCGCAGGAACACGATGAACTTTCCCTTGTTGTCGATTATGCCGTAAATGAACTCGGTCAGAATAAGATCGCTCTTATGGGTTTTGCATTCGGCTCCGCTCCTGCTATTACCGTTGGCTGTGAGGACGATCGAATCGATGTTGTAATTGCCGACAGTCCTTATCTTGATCTCGGTACTTACCTCGATAATAATATTTCTGTTTGGACGCAGCTTCCCGATTTCCTGTTTTCATCCTATGTTAAAGCACTTCTTCCCGTTTTTGCCGGAACAGACCTTGAGTTATCTCCTGCGTTATCCGTTTCAAAAACAAGCGGAAAAAGTTTTCTGTTCCTTCACGGAGAAAAAGATAATCTTTTCCCCTGTGAAAACAGCCGAACGCTTGCAAGCCTGGCTATTGAATCAGGAAATACGGCTGAATTTAAGATATTTACAGACATTGCACATTCCTTGGGCTATATTTACGCCAAGGAAGAATATGTTCAAACCGTTCTTACATTCCTTTCGGAAAATTTGAAATAGTCGAAAAAAGGACCGTCTTTATTTTGACGGTCCTTAATAGATTATTTGAGCTTTAAACTTGTAAATCCCGTTTTCATCACGGCTTTTCTTAACAGAGGCATATACATGAACGGACATTTTACGGATTTTAATAATATACTGAAACGAAGCTTGAATGTACTTTTTCTGTAGCTTTTTATTATATTCTTTTTTCTCATGGCAATCGCAAGTGCTTCCGCAGAGTACATTGCCTTGCTTATACCTTCAAAAGAGCTTGGACTTATAAACCCGGCAGCCTCTCCTATAAGAAAAACATTGTCTTTTCCCAGACATATCTGAGCAGGGCTTTCGGGACGTAATACCATACATGCTTCCGTTTCCTTTTCTTTGCCTAAACATATACCGAGAGCCGAAAGCTTTTTCTTCATCTTCTCAAAGCTTTCCCTGCAATTCTTTTTCTCAAATGCTCCGCCGAAAAGCAGTTCATTGTTTTTTTTGATCATCCACGCACAACATTCGGTGCTTTCTTTGTCGAAAATACATGCGTAATACGGCGCATTTTCAACGAGGTCGAAGCTTTGCTGTATTGAAACATAGCTTCTTATTTTTTTGTTCGGGAAAAATGTCCTTCTGACAAGCGAATTTGCTCCGTCAGCTCCAACGATATATTTTGAAAAAACTGTTTTTTCTTCATTGTTTTCTTTGTAATGTACAACGAAGCCGCCATCTGCTCTTTCGATCTTTGTTGCGTGGCCTTCTGTTTTTACGACATTGTTTGGAACATTATCCCTTAACCATTCGTCAAATATTTTGCGGTCGATATTTATGTACGAACGTTGATATCGGCAAAACAGATCTTGGGAAAGGTCTATCGTGTCAACCGCAAATGTCTGCGGTGAAACAAGAAGCTCTTTGGGTATTGCAATATTTCTTTCCGCAAAATATTTTTGCGCATCTTCAGAAAGAAGACCGCCGCATGTTTTTTTTGAGTTTTCATATATCATTGCGACCGAACTGTCTTTTGATGCTTCTTTTGCAAATATCGCACCCGCAGGACCGCCGCCTATAACTGTAATGTCAACTTTTAACATATCTCAAGTTCATCTCTTGTCGGAAATTCAGGGAATTTTGCAGCAGGCAGCGTCTGATACCAGAATGCAACAGACGCAATATCGTCTTGAAGCGGAAGATATCTGCCGCCGCTTCTCCAACCGAGAGCCTGTATTGTAACTTTCAGATCATTCTCAAATCTGATCGGATCTGTTATATGCCAACGGTACATTGAAAATCTCTGCTGTGAATTATACAATCCGTCAGGTGCGTAAGCCATCATTCCGCAGTAGGGCGTTGTGTATGACTGATACTTTCCGCCTATATCAAAATTGTAGGAGCCTCCGAAATAGTCTTCTGTTCCGGTGCCGCAAATAGTCGGGAACTCTTTATCTCCATCCATGAAGAATTTTATTTCGCCTTCGCCCCACCAGCCGCAGCTGTTAACACCCCATGCCATATACGTGCCGACATAATGACCTTTGCCTTTAATTCCATCAACAATGGTATAATCTTCTTTGTAGGGCAGGGGATTCGTTCTTCTGAACTGAGCATGAAAATATGCACAGTCATCGGGAACTTCCGTTAAGGTGTATGTTATCTGATAATATAAATACGCGTCATCAAATCCGACATTTTCCATTGTTATTCTGCATTTTTTTCTGAAAGGCATTTCCCAATAACAATTCATACCTGTCTTCGGTGTTCTGCATACCGCAAGTGACGAAACATTTGCGTTTGGATGAGTGTATGCATCAGCAAAAAAGTCTGCCATGGGACATTCAACAGAGGGATTTTCATTGTCGTCCCAATAAATGCGCATGATAATAAATCTGCAATATGTAGGACCCGCCATCCACATATGCTGGATGGCACCTGAACCGTCAATTTCAGCAATTGTGTATGTTTTATTCGGCTCCATTCTTATTGATGGAGAGATTTTCCAACCTTGACCGAGATCTCTTGCCGCACCTGCACCTGTTCCTTCTGTGGCCATGCCGCCCTTCCCTTTTTCACCCGTAAAATTTTCTGCACTGATAGATCTTGTCACCGCAGAAGAAAGACGGGATAAATTCCCCATATTCATTCCCAATCCGTTAAACATACAATCTGCCTTACCTTTCCGTTTTTTTGGATTATATCATATTTTTATTTTTTTGTCAATCGGAGTTTTACACATGCTGTTTTCAAGCCTCACTTTTCTATATATATTTTTACCTATACTTTGTATTCTCTATTTTATCATTAAAAATCCAATATGGCGCAGAGCTGTTCTTACTGTCTTTTCGCTTATCTTTTACTCGTGGGGCGAGCCGATCTTTGTTCTCTTAATGATCGGATCTGTTTCTGTAAATTATCTTGCGGGAAGATTTATCGGGAAAACCGATGATAATGTTAAGAAAAAAGCGTATATGATAATTTCGGTTGCGTTAAATCTTGCTATTCTCGGTATATTCAAATATATTCCGATGATAGTTCAAACGCTTAATTTAATACCGTTCGTATCTCTTTCCGTTCCGAATGTGCCTCTGCCTTTGGGTATAAGCTTTTATACTTTTCAGGCAATGTCGTATATGATCGATGTTTACAGAGGGGATACCCCGTATCAGAAATCGTTCCTGTCTTTGTTGCTTTACGTTTCGTTCTTTCCTCAGCTTATCGCCGGTCCGATAGTCCGTTATAAAGATATAGCAGAACAGATCCCCGACAGAACTGCCGATATCGACAGTATTTTTGACGGAATTTACCGTTTTTCTGTCGGACTTTCAAAAAAAATAATCCTTGCAAATCCTTGCGGAGAAGCCTCCGAAGCCCTTCTCGGTATGACCGTTTCGGAATCTGTCATCGGGAAATGGGTCGGTATTTTGTTCTTTGCTCTTCAGATATATTTTGACTTTTCCGGCTATTCCGATATGGCGATAGGCCTCGGTTTGATATTCGGTTTTCGCTTTAAAGAGAATTTCGATTATCCGTATATGTCCAAAAGCGCTACTGAATTCTGGAGACGTTGGCATATTTCCCTCGGAGCATTCTTCCGCGATTATATATATATCCCTCTCGGCGGAAACAGGAAACGCTGGTTTTTCAACGTCTTTGCTGTCTGGTTCTTAACGGGACTATGGCATGGGGCATCATGGAATTTTGTTCTTTGGGGCGTTTATTACGCATGTCTTCTTGTCTTTGAAAAGAAGGTACTGTTTAAACTCTGGGCTAAGATCCCGAAGATCCCCGCTGTTGTTTTTCAGTATATCTATACTGCGTTTATTACGCTTATCGGCTGGACGATATTCTATTTTACGGATTTCAGCGTTCTTCTTTCAAGCCTTTTTACTATGTTCGGGCTGTCGGATGTTGCTCTCAACGACCTGTTTGTTGATTCGGTAATTAAAGATAATATTGTTTTGCTTATATTGGCGTTGCTTTTTGCTTTCCCTCTTCCGAAGCTTATTTTCTCCAAACTCGGCAAGGTTTTCAATAACGAAGGCGTTGCGGTTGCGGCAAAAACGGTTTTTGTTTTCGCCTCCTTGTTTGTTTCGACCGCAATGCTTGCAGGTAATTCATATAATCCGTTTTTGTATTTCAGATTTTAGAAAAAGGAGGTCTTATCATTGAAAAGAATAAAGATAGCTTGTATTTGCGTCGTTTGTGCGGCAGTGCTTACAGTTTCTGCGTTAAATTTGTTTTATCCGGAACGTCCGACTGTTTCGGAGCGTGAAAACAGAACGCTTGCTTCGTTTCCGAATTTTTCACTTTCTTCGCTCTTTGACGGTTCCTTTTTCGCCGGTTTCGATACTTTCGTTTCAGATAACTTTATAGGCAGAGAATTTCTTGTCGATATGGCGCAAAAGTTAACTTCATATCACAGCCTTTCGGCTTTTTTGCCCGGTCATGAGGATGAAGTCGTATTTCTTCCGTCAAAAACAGATAAGGTCACGGATGATAACACTTCCGACGATGATGATTCTTTAATTTCAGATGAATTGCCTGAAAAGGGTGGATCTTCTGAATTGATCGGGGAGGAAATATCCGAAAATGATGTTGAACCCGATCTTGCAGACCCCAAGCCTCCTGTTGATCTTGCTGATAAAGAGATCGTCCGTCCGCAAGATAATGAAATCGATAAACAGCCTATAAACTCTTCCTCCGAACCGAATGAGGAGAGTTCTGAAGTAATTACGGAAGAAAATATATCGGAAGAACCCAATGAAGAAAAAACGGAAGAGCCCGAACCACCCGTGATCCCCGAAGTACCCGATGTTCCTTCCGATATTCAGACATCAGAACCTACACCCGATAATGTTCCAAAGGTTGAACAAAACAATGACAGCGATACTGCCGAATTTTTATCCGACGGCTATATAATTTACAGAAATGCCGTTTACTCGATTCCTTATCTTGTTAAGTCCGTAGCTGAAAAATACGGAGATACTATTGATAAATATTCCGAACTTTTCCCCGAATCGAGAGTTTCGATACTTGTAGCACCTCTTTCTTCGGGAATGATCGAAAATAAGGAGATCAGGAAAAAGATAACGGATCAAAAGAAAATAATCGATTCGATAAATTCTTATTGCGGAGATAATATTAACAAGATAAATGTTTACGATGCGTTGTACGAACATCGAAACGAGCATATCTATTTCAGCTCCGATCACCATTGGACTGCGCTCGGAGCATATTATGCGTATGCTGAGTTTGCAAGATCCGTGGGGCTTGAACCTACTCCGATCGAAAAAATGGAGAAGGTATTGTTGAATTCCTCATGGAAGGGAACCGCATACTCCATGACAGGAGACGAACGTACAAAGGAATTTTCCGACGAACTTTATGCATATCTCCCGACAAAAGAAAATACCATGACCGTTTATCCCAAAAACGGAGAAGTGTCAAAGAAAAACGGATGTATCAGAACATCTTATAAAAGCTATACCGCATTTATAGATGGGGATAATCCGTATACGATAATCTCTGTTCCGGAAAATCCGTCCGATATGACCGTACTTGTTTTGAAGGATTCTTACGGCTGTGCTTTTGTACCGTATCTTTGTGAACATTACGGAACGATAATCGTTGCAGATCCCCGTCATGTTTATTTTGATCTGTATGAGCTGCTGAAAGATTATCCGTTGAAAGATATTATTTTTATGACGAATATCTTTAATCCCAATGTATCGTCATGGGTGAAAAACGTGAACAGGATAATCGGTAATTAGATATATTTTCTCGAAATAAACCAGTTTATTTCTGCACATGCAAGCAGGATATACATGCAAAAATATACCCAAAGCATAAGCAGGACCACTGCTGTCAGACTTCCGTAGATGTAGTCATAGCTTGAAAAATTATCAAAATAAAATGAAAACAGGAACGAAAACCCTATCCAACCCATAGCGCATATGACTGCGCCCGGAAGTTCACGCAGGGCTTTCGTTCTTCTGTTTGGCGCAAAAATATAGATCAGCCAAAAGATTCCCGTGAGCAGTAAAAAGCCAAGGATCCAGCGTAAAAATGAAATTATCCACGGAAACCGTAAAAAGCTTGATACCGCTTCGAGAATAAAACTGCCGAACGTCCATAGAAAAAGAGTTGCAATAAGCGCAAAGAGGAAAAAAACGGTGTATATAACGGAGCTTATTCTTACGCTTATATTGTTTCGTGTCTCGCTTGCGCCGCATACGGAGTTCAGCCCGTCTGTTATAGCAAAAAAGCCTCTTGACGCAGACCAAAGGGACGTTATTACCGTTATCGGAACGACCGCACGCAAATTTTTGTCTTTCATTTCTGAGAATATACTGCTTAACATACCTGCCACCGACGACGGAAGATATGTTTCAAAAAAATCGGATAGACCGCTTTCGTTTATCGGTATATATTCAATTAACGATAAAAGAAGCATTGCAAAAGGAAAAAGAGAGATTATAAGAAACAGAGCCGCATTCGCCGCCGAAGAGGAAACATTGTCCTTGGCGAGTTTGCGAATAAATGAACGTATAAAGCAAAAAAACGGCGATGAAATAAGTTTATTTTTCATAAGTTCTTCCGTAAATTACGAATTTCCCGAAATTTTCGGGCATATAATTATGTATAAATGTTTTTACAGTATAAATTATTATTTTAATTTTACTGAAATATGCTTGAAAGAAAAGGAACTTGACGTGAAAAACTTCGCGTAAGTAAGGTTTACTGTTATGAAATATTTGCCGGAAGGTTTCGGAATATCTGAAAATCAATATCTTTATACGTTTGCTTCTCTTGAACAGGCAAGGGTTCAGCGGAAAATGATAGAAGCACGTGTTTTGATGTGCGACAGTTCTCATAATTTGATCGTTGAACTCGGTTGCATGAAAGGAATAGTGCCTCGTGTTTGCGCCGCATACGGCATCAAAGACGGGTCCGTGCGTGATATAGCTATTCTTTCCAGAACAGGCAAGATATGCTGTTTTTATGTTGACGGCTATGAAACAAGAAACGGAGAACGTGTAGCTGTTTTAAACAGAGAAAGTGTCATGCGTGATGCGCTTAATTATATGATACGGAATCTTCGCGCAGGCGATGTCGTTGATGCTAAAATAACTCATATTGAGCGATTCGGCGCTTTTGCGGATATAGGATGCGGAAATGTCGGTCTTATAAATATTGAAAACTGTTCGGTCTCTCGTATAGCTCATCCCGCAGACAGATTTTTTTGCGGACAGCGGATAAAAGCCGTTATAAAGGAAGTCGATAAAAGCCTTTGCCGCTTTACGCTTTCGCATAAGGAGCTTCTCGGAACATGGGACGACAATATTTCGGGCTTTGCTGTCGGTCAGACGGTCAGCGGCATCGTTCGGTCTGTTATGGATTACGGTGTTTTTGTTGAACTGACACCGAATCTTTCAGGTCTTGCGGAATTACATACCGAGGACATTTGCCCGATGTTGCCTGTCCCCGGTGCGCAGGCAACGGTGTATATCAAAAGTATTATACCCGAAAAAATGAAAATAAAGCTTAATATGATCGATTTTACAGACGGCGCTGTCGTCGGCGACCGTTTAAAATACCGATATTATGTTCCTCCGTGTGAACATATCGATTCGTTTGTTTATTCTCCGAAATGTTCCGAAAAGTCCGTTGTAACTGTTTTTTGAACGAAAAAAGAGTCTATACCGTTAAAAGTATAGACTCTGAAATTTTATTTATGCAAGGCAGAAACGGTATACTCTGGAAAGATATTTTTCGTCTTTCTCGTAATTCGTTACAACAAGGCGAACCATACGGGCTTTAACGGGAGTAAATTCTCTGACTGTTAAAGAATCAGTATTGTCTTTAACTTCGTCTGCAATCTTCCATTCGTCTTCTCTTCTCATCTTGTATTCAAGACGGTAATTCCTGAGATTGAGCGAGAAGCCGAGACGTGCGCCGCAACCCTGAACGATCCATTTGGATATTTCCTGTTCTCCGATGTTTAATTCAACAGCCGCTTCGCCGTTTTCATCGAATTTTGATACCCAGCTCTTTGTGTCTTCGTCATTAAATGCGTTTTCGGGAACGTCGGAGCCTTCGTGAAGGATATTTGCTTTACATTGACGACCCTCAAGCAGATCCTTGCCGAAATCAATAGCTTCTGCTGTAAGCGTAATATCGTCGTTTACTGCAACGAGAGCTCTTGCCGCGTCAGTAAAGAATATGCCGTCGCCTGTCCAACGACTGAAGACCTTTCCGTTTTCGAATTTGAGCGGAGCCTCTACCAAGAGAACTTTTTCGTGTCCGACTTCTTTGATCTCTTCGCCGTTTTCTGTTTTGATCGTCACTTTATGTGTTTTTTCTGTTTCGGATGCATCATAAAGAAGCGCTGCGGGAACGGTTTCGGAGTTGTCGCAGAGGCTTGCTGTTGCAGCTGCGATAATGATATTTTCATCGTTCGGGAATTTGACGGTCTTTGCGCCTTTAACGTCAATGCCGTATTTGAACAGATATGCAAAGAGGTAAAGTCTGTCGCCGTTCTCGTCATGACTGTGAGTGTAAACAGCCGCAAGATCGTCTCGTTTAACTTTAGCTATATGCGACATACAGCCAACGCTGCCTTCCCAACTGCTTGCGAGCATATCCCAGATACCGATCTTCTCGTTGAAATCCTGGATATTTACTGTTACGGGTTTACCGTCAAGCTCAAGCGTCATTTCACGGTCGCCGTTTGCCGCTGCAACGATCCACAGTCTTTGAGTGCCTTCGGGAAGCGTTATTGTCTGACCTGCGCAGATCATACCGTTCATTTTGCCTTTTTTGCCAAGTTCAAACGGAATACCGCCTGCGACGATATTTTCTTCGTAGATCTCTTCGGGAATGGAAATTCCGTTGAAGAGGTTGCCTGCGGTTCTCTTTTCGTTAAGTGATGTTATACGTTTGTCGTAGGGAAGCTCGATCGCTTTTGTCTTCGCCTTTCCGCAAACGCTGTCATCCGATTCAAGTGTAAGGGCAAATGTCTTTACAGCATAGGGAGAGAGATCGAAAGAAAGAATGTTATCTTTTGATTCGGCGGAACCGATCTCTGTTTCGTAACCGTTTGTTTCAACGGCATTGATGATATTTCTTCCGAATTTAAGGGATGCGCCGTTTACGCCTTTACCTGTCATTTCCTGAACACGTACGATAACTCTGTCGCCCTTTTCTTCTTTCTTGACTGCCTTTACAACAAATTCGTTGCCGCTTGCTTCAACAAAAGAAAATTCGGTTGCTTTTCCGTCGTGTTTAGCTGTGATGAACGGAATAATGGGCTGGTTTACTTCTGCTGCTCTTACCGGAATATCGGTTCTGAAGCCTTCATGAGAACAAATACTGTATTTGAAAATGTTTGTGCCGAAATCCTGGAAACACTGTGTTGACCAACGGAGAGCGCCCCAGTTGGGCGTGTGGATGAGCGTAAGTCTGAAAAGTCCGTCTTCGGGCTTGTCAATACCGTATTTGCAGTCGTTAAGGATCGAAACGCCGTATTCTCCGCTTCTGTCCGTAAGATCAGCCCATTGATGATGTGAATATTCATAATAAGGCTCGCAAACAGTATTTTCACGTGTGATAGCACCAAGACCGATATCGTAATCCGCCTTGTCGTTCTTTGCGGTGAGGGGGAATGTAACTTTAAGGAGCGTATGGGATTCACGCCATTCGACTTTGCAGTCAACATCGACTCTTTGGCTGCCTTCAAAAAGGCTTACAGTCTGAATGAATATGCTGTTTCTGCAGTGTCTTGTTATCTTCAATGCAACGACAGCGGGACCGTTGTCTACGATCTCAATATCGGGCGTTCCTCCGATAAATTCGGGTTCCGCAATAAAGCTCGAATAATCTATTTCCCATGACGGCCATTCGCGTGATTCGTCGTGAGTGAGCTGAAGTCTTGACGGTTTTTCAAGAAGCTCTTTGCCGAGAACTTTGTCATAAACAGATGCAATGTCACCGTTTTCATCGATGGTAACTTTATATTTTGCGTTTTCAAGTGTGTTTTCCGTTACATTGAGAGATGTTTTCGCTTCGGATTTTACATCGCTCGGTCTTATGTCATATACTTTAAAGCCTACGGCGGGAACTGTTGCGATAAATTTAACGGTACCGTCCTTTATCTGTGCGGGAACTTCGTTTCCGTTCGCATCAAACACTCTTACATATTCTGTTTTTATATCTGTTTTTGCTTCAACAGCGCCGCAAACTTTTGTTGCAACAGGATTGAATACAACTATGGGTGTTCCTTCCACGTTAGTTTTAAGGGTTTTTGCAACTGCGCCGACAGAATTTTTAAGCTCGCCTGCAAACATGTTAAGAGCAATAACATAGTCGTTCTGAGAAAATACATATGCTCTGGGAAGGGATGTTCCGGGAAGATCGTCGTGGAACTGATGCCAAAGGAACTGTTTCCATGCAAAATCAAAGTTTTCCGCAGGATATTTTTCTCCCGCAAGAAGCTTTGCTGCGTTCGCAGCTTTTTCTGCACTGTCTGCAAGGAGTTCGTTTTTACGGTTCCAACGTTTGTTCATCGTTCTTGAAGTGAATGCGCCGTAGCCGTGAGGGATAAGCAGTTCGCCGTCGTAAACAGGAAGATTTTCTGTTTCTTCGGGGGTAAGCTCGTTAAAGAACTGGTCGGTTGTTGACATGATAACTTCATAAAGACCGCCTTCTTTATCGTCCAATGCTTCCTGGATCATTTTTGCAGAGGATTCTTTCGGACTTCCGCCGTAGTCACCTGTTCCGAAGTAGATCGCTTTTTTGCTTACACCGGAAACCTGTTCGTTCTTCTCTATTTCTTTAAGGTAATTGTCTCGGTTATTGATCGGACGCTGATCGTCGTTTTCATCAAAGTTGTAGCCGTATCCGCCCGGATCAAGATATGTATATACAAAATTACCGTCAGGACCTTTCCATTTACCGACGTCCATTCTGACTTCGTCTTCACCCTTGAACGGCTTGAGGACTTTTCCGTCTTTGATCACAGGCTGACCGAGCCCCCAAACGAGCTTCTGGGTAGAGAATCCGTTAAGCCCCATATGCGCTTCTATGGAAGGAAGTGAGTAGGGGAATCCGAAACAGTCTGTTAAGAAAATATCAGTGCTTTTCTTACCGAATTCTTTTTCAAAAAAGCCGTTTCCCAAAAGGATCTGACGCATGAGCGCTTCCGATGACGGTACATTAACGTCACAAGCGTCCCAAGAGCTTCCGGCAACATTCCAGCGGCCCTCTGCAACGTATTCCTTGAGCTTTTCATACATATCGGGATAGTATTCTTTTGCAAGCTTGTATCTGAATGCGCCTTCAAAATTGAATTTATATCCCGGATATTTTTCAATGAGATCAAAGTTCTGAACCAAAGTATTTTTTACACAGTCACGGATAGTGTCCTGAATATCCCAGTTCCACTGAGTGTCAAGATGTGCGTCCGAAACAGCGTAAAGTTTTCTTTTCTTCTTTTCCTGTTTTGCTGACATGTCTGTCACCTCATATATTTATTTGAAAAATTTAATGATGTATTTTGTTGAATTCAGTATATCATAAACGACTGCGAAAATCAAGCCGTTTTTAAATGTAACAAAAAGTTTCTATTTATTCTCTTTTCTGTTTTACAAAAAAATGATATAATCATCTAAATACTTTGCAAAGGAATCGTTTTATGGATTTAAGCATAATTAAAGAAAAAATAGAAAAAATAAAAACCTCACTCATTGATCTAAAAAAATTTCTTAATAAATATATCGGCAAAAGAGAGATAATTATCGTTGCGGTCGTTGCATTGATTATTTTTGCGGTCGTTTGCGATAAACCATTTTCTTCCGAATATTTCTTTATGTGGAAACCTTCTTTCTGGACGATCGAACAGGTCGGCAGTGAGCCCAACTTTAAAGTTGTTATTCCCGAAGCAGGTGCAAGCGACAGCGGGATCGAGCTTGATAACGTTGTTATTAAAGATATATCAAATGAGCTTAACGATGAAATTAAAACAGCGAAGGATTACATAATCTCTCAAATTGATTTTCAGGTTGAAAATGCCATGACGACCTATATTCCCAAGAACGAAGTAAGAGAACAGGTCGAGCTTTTTGAAACAGGAAGACTTAATTACGGTAAAGATTATGACGTTTATTACTGTATCTTTACTCCCGGCGGAGAATATTCCGGTAATAAGATCCTCCAGGTTGCAATCAGAAAAGGCGACAAACTTATCAACGCTCAGTACAGAAGCCGTTGGACAAAGTTTGATAAGAACTTCGATCAGGCTTTCGATATGATAAAGTCTATCAGGATCAAGTGATAATAAAAACTTTTGAAGATTACAAATTACCTCCGCTTCGGAGGTAATTTTAGTTTGGGAGGATATAAGACGATGACCCGAATGCAGAAAAATATCAGTGAAGCCGCTTTTGTTCTGACAGAACGACAGATGCACTCTGCAGATGCGGAGCGAATTCTTATTGCATATGATACTAAAGATGATCTTGTCGGCAGCCCTCAGCCTGTTCGATTTGCGCATTATATTTCTTCTATCCTCGACAGAGTTTCAGTTCCCATTGAAGAACATGACCTCATTGCCGGACGTTCCGTTATTCGTGAATTGACAGAAGATGAAGAACTTATCTATAAAAAGCTTATTTACGACGCACATTATCCATATAATACTTATGTCTTTGAATCCGGTCACTGTTCTTATGATTGGGAAATGATCATAGAACACGGCTTATCGGGGCTTATAGAAAAAGCCCGTAATTCTATGCGGTCGAAAACCGATGACGGACGACGTCTGTTTTTGAACTCTCTTATAAAAATCTACGAGTCGATTCAGCGGTATCTTGTTCGCTATTCGGAAGCGGCTGAATCCAAGGGTATGCCTGATCTTTCGGAAACATTAAGAAAAGCCGCGTTCGAAAAACCGTCCGATTTTCGTACCGCTCTTCAATTGCTGTGGATAATAACATTGATCGACTGTTCGTATGTGACCGCTAACCCAACAGTAACACTTGGACGCTTGGATAAGATACTCTATCCTCTTTATAAAGCAGATCTGGACAGCGGAAAATTAACGCGGGAGCAGGCAGCCGATTTGATAACGGATTATTATTGTAAGCATAATCTGAATATGGGCCGCGGTGAACATCAGGTCGGCGATGAATCCAATACATCCACATGGGGGCGTATTTTTAACTTTGACGCTCCTCAGTATCTCCTGCTTGGCGGTACGGATATTGAAGGTAATTATACGGTAAACGAATTGACGCATTTGTTTGCCGAATGTATTCAACCGTCGTTTAAAAATCCTGTCGTTGTGTTTTATTATGCTTCGGGAATGAACACGGCATATTCAGAACTGTGGACGGTGTTGGCGGACAAGGCGCTTGGGTCGTCATCGCTGATGTTCTATAATGATTCAAATGTGAAAAAAACATTTTCCATGCTTGGATTGCCACGGGAAGATTTTCAAAATTATCATCATTTCGGATGCAATTGGCCTTCGCCCGGTTCTCACAGCTTTTGGCTTCACGGAAATCCATCGTCTGCTTCATACAATGCATTTGAATCAAATGAAGAGGCGGAGCAAACGAATAATTCCTATGTCAGAGGTCCTGAAAACGGCTGGCAGGATGTTTTTTTGAATATCCTTCGGGACTTTCGTTTCGATTCAAACATAACAATAGATGATATTTATAACAGATATTTTCAATCGGTGCAGGACTTCGTTTGCCGAAAAGTTGAGAACGGAATCAGAGAGATTCGTGTCAGACGCAGAAAACCGTGGGCTGTATGTACCTTGACCGACTGCTTTACGAAAGATCCGATCGAAAAGGGCGAATGCTTTTCTGCCTGCGCAAAATATGTGTTTGCACTGCAATCTTTTGAAATGTTCGGTACGGTTTGTGATTGCTTTACCGTTGTTGACGCTCTTTGTTTCAGGGAAAAAAAGCTGACTATCGATTCGCTTCTTGAAGCTGTTGATGTCGATTTCGTCGGATATGAACATATCCTTGCAATGTGCCGCAGTATCCCCAAATACGGAAGTGACGATGACATTTCCAACAGTCATGTTAAACGGCTGTCTGAAAAATTAGCGGAGATCTCTCGTGAGTACGGTACGAAATATCTGAGTTCTGACGGATTTTTCCTCGTTCCGTGCCTGCAGAGTGATACATGGCACTTAAAAGACGGTCTTTGTTACGGAGCAACTCCGGACGGACGTCGGGCAGGCACTTCTTTTACACAGAACTCACGTCCTGCAAACGGGGCTTGTACAAACGGTCTTACAGCTATGTTTAACTCAATGCTGAATATTCCGGAAAACGGTTTTCTTTCCGGAGCTTTGAACCTTGATGTTGATCCGATACAGTTTAAAGGCTCTGAGGGTATCGATCTGTTTTCTAAATTGTTGGCGGTATATTTTAACAGGGGCGGTTTACATGCTCAGGTAACATCCGTGAGTGTCGGGGATCTTCTCGACGCTCAGATCGACCCTTATTCGCACCGTGATATAAGAGTTCGTGTTACGGGCTACAGCGGAGTTTTTGTTGATATATCAAAAAAATTGCAGGATGATATTATTGAAAGATTGAAGTAGGAATAAAGGAGACAGATTCTGTCGGATCCGATTGCAAAACGCTCGGAAACCGACGATCTCAAATAATGTATGGATCCGTTTGTATTTGATATCAAGCGTACTTCCACGGTTGACGGTCCGGGGATTCGAACAACGGTCTTTTTCAAAGGTTGTAATCTTAATTGCTTTTGGTGCCATAATCCCGAAGGTAAAGCCCCCGAAGCACAACTTGGGTTCTTTGCGGAAAAATGTATCAGCTGCGGCGTATGTAAGAAAATATGCGAGCATCCCGAAAAATGTATCATTTGCGGAGCGTGTGTCCGAAACTGCCCTGCTGAAGCGAGAAAGCTTTACGGGAAAAGGTATTCTGTTGATGAACTGTATAGAATCATTTTATCCGATAAGGATTATTATTTTGCAACAGGCGGCGGTGTGACATTTTCCGGCGGAGAATGTATGCTGTATCCCGAGTTCATAGCGGAATTGGCAAAAAAATGCACGAACAGCGGTATTCATGTTGCAGTTGATACGGCAGGTAATGTTCCGTGGGATCATTTTGAAAAAATTCTTGAGTACGTTGATTGTTTTCTTTACGATATTAAGGCGCTTGATTCTGATCTTCATAAATCGGGAACGGGAGTCGGCAATGGCTTGATCCTTGATAATCTTGACAGACTTATTCAAACAGGCCGTTCTGTTATTATCCGAACACCCGTGATCCCGGGGTATAATGATGGGGCGGAAAAAGACAGGATCAGCAGTTACTGTTCTGCACGCGGTTTAAAGCATGAACTTCTGGAGTATCATGCGATAGCAGAAAGCAAGAAAGCCGCTGTTGAAGCTTTGTTGTAAAAATCTTATATATAATTAAAAGTCCTCGGAAATACCGTTATCCGAGGACTTTTGCGATAGGGTGGGCTTGTTCAACATTGGGAAAAGTCAAGAAAATTCACCATGTTTATTGACAAAAAAACTTTAATATGATACAATTAAAAAAAATCTGAAAGGTTTTGAAATTATGGATATAGTTAAAGATAAAAAAACAGCAGGCGCTGACGAAAAGACCCCGTCGCTTGCTCAATATTTTTCTTGGGTAAACAATACTAACGAGGGTTCTACCGAGGAACAGACTCTCGCAAACCTCGATTATTTCCGTTGGTTGAAAGACACTTACGGTATGCAGCTCGACATTTATGCGTGGGATGCAGGAAACCTTGACGGCTCTGCAGGTACTTATGAAAAACTTGACGGTGAAAAGCTGTCTAAACAGTACCCCGAAGGATATACAAATATTGCGAAAGCCGCAAAGGACCTCGGTGTGAAACTCGGCGTTTGGTGCGGTCCCGACGGTTTCGGCGATACGGAAGAAGAAGCAAATGCACGTCATGAGCTCCTTGTCTCTCTTTGCCGTGATTATGAATTCGGACTTTTCAAAATGGACGGTGTCTGCTCCGGTCTCCGCCCCGAAAAACGTCCCGAATTCTGCCGTATGATGGAAGAATGCAGAAAATATTCTCCCAACCTTATTCTTCTTAACCACCGTCTTGACCTCGGTGAAGGTCTTAAATATGCCACCACTTTCCTCTGGCAGGGCGGCGAGACGTATGTTGACGTTCATACTCATAACCCCTCTACTGCGCCTCATCACAGAGCGTTTACTTTTACAAGAGGTGAGGTTGACGGACTTCAGCGTTTGACAGAAGACCACGGCGTTTGTCTTTCTTCATGTATGGACCGTTTTGACGACGATCTTATCTATCAGGCGTTTAACAGATGCCTCATTCTCGCTCCCGAAATTTATGCTAACCCCTGGCTTTTGCGTGATGATGAACACGCGAAGCTCGCTCATATTTATAATCTTCACCGCAGACTTCGCGATATCCTTGTTGACGGTATGATCCTTCCCGAAGAGATCTACGGCGTCAATGCAGTAAGCCGTGGTGATAGTGAACGCAGAATCCTCTCGTTCGGTAATCCGAGCTGGAAAAAGAAGACTGTTAACGTAACTTTAAACGAAGAGATCGGTCTCGAAAAATGCGATAAAGTTGCGGTAATTATTCATCATCCTTATACGCATCTTCTCGGTGTTTACGAATACGGTCAGTCTGTACCCGTAAATGTCGATCCTTTCAGAGCAGTTCTTCTTGAGATCTGTAATGCCGAAAAAGCGCCCAAGCTTCTTTGCGATAAACCGCATCAGGTCATCGGCCTTGACGGCTATAAGCTTGTCGATACCGAATATAATATCAAAAAGATCGGTGTTACCGCCTCTGTTCCCATTCCCGCAACAAATGCCGCAAGACTTGCCGAGACTGCTCTCTTTACTATGGACAACGACTCTCTCGAACGCCGTTCTCTCCGTCGTGCAGGTCCGACGTCTATTCCCGAGGTTCAGAAAACAAGAGATTTCTTCTTTAATCAGAGAAACTATGTTCTTCGAGGATGCGACAGCGAATTTGCATTTGACGGCAAGAAAGATACGTTCTTTGACGGTGTTTCGTTCTACCGCTGGGGTAATATGCGTCTTGACGGCGGCTGTCTGCGTGTCGATTTCGGAAAAGAATTTAATGCGGACAAAGTTGAGTTCGAATATTTCGTTCCCAATACCCCGACCCTCGAATGCTCCGAAAATAAGGCTCCCGAAAAGATCGATATCTCAACAGATCTTCTCCGTTGGAGAACATTTGCGGATAAGAAGATCGATGTTATTGAAGAAGAGACTGTTACTGTTGTTTCAAGCCATGCTGACGAAGTTTATCAGCTCGACGGTAAACGTTGCGTCCTCTCGTTCGATATAAAGGGTTCAGTCCGTTATCTTCGTATGCCCGAACCTCTCAGTAGAATTTACCGCATTTCTCTTGTTAAAGACGGAAAAGTTCTCGAACTCGAAAATCCCAGAGCGAATAACCTTATGCCGTCCATTGAAAAACGTCCCGTTATCGGCGCGCAGAAGACTGTAGTTCGCGTTAAACATGAAGACTGGAAAGATGGTAGCTATCTCTCGATCGCCATGGAAGGTATTCACGGTGTTGACGGCGCATTCGTCGCGCTTGAATGTATTGATAATATTTATGCCGCTCCTGACCGTGCTCCGTCGTTCAGATCGAACGTATGGGAGTGTTGCGTGCGTAAAGTTGACCGTAATTATACATATTACATCCCCGTGACCAAGGATATGCTTGACAGAGATCTTACCGTTTGGGTGCTTCTTTTTGATAAAGAACATACCGATTTCGTTTCGGACATTTATCTTTGCGATCCGCTTAACTAAAATATTTTGAGAAAGGATTTTGAATCTATGGATGTTAAAAATAAAAAAACAGCAGGTGCGGATGAAAAAACTCCGTCACGTGCGCAGTATTTTTCATGGATAAACAGCACATTTGAAGGCTCTACCGAAGAGCAGACCCTTGCAAATCTCGAATATTTCCGCTGGATAAAGGATACCTACGGTATGCAGCTCGATATTTACGCTCTCGATGCCGGTAATCTTGACGGCAACTCAGGCACATATCAGACCCTTGACAGCGAAAAAATGAAGAGAAAATATCCCGGCGGTTATAAAAATATCGGTAAAGTTGCCGCAGAAATAGGTACAAAGCTCGGTATGTGGTGCGGTCCGGACGGATTCGGGGATACCGAGGAAGATGCGGCGGCACGCCATGAGCTTATGGTCTCTCTTTGCCGTGATTATGAATTCGGGCTTTTGAAATTGGATGCCTGTTGTTCAGGGCTTCGTCCGGAAAAACGTCCCAACTTTGAACGTATGGCTGTTGAGTGCCGTGAATATAATCCCGATCTTATAATTCTTAATCATCGTATCGATCTCGGCGAATGCGAAAAATATGCCACAACATTTCTTTGGCAGGGCTGGGAGACATATGTTGACGTTCATCAGACTAACCCATGTACTGCGCCTCATCACAGAGCGTTCATCTTCTCAAGGGGCGAAGTTGATGACCTTAAACGTCTGACCGAGGACCACGGTACTTGTCTTTCGTCTTGTATGGATCGCTTTGAAGACGATCTTATCTATCAGGCGTTTAACAGATGTCTTATCCTTGCGCCTGAAATTTACGGCAATCCCTGGCTTTTGCGTGATGATGAACATGCAAAGCTCGCTCATATTTATAATCTTCACCGCAGACTTCGCGATATCCTTGTTGACGGTATGATCCTTCCCGAAGATATCTACGGGATCAACGCAGTAAGCCGTGGCAACGGTGAACGCAGAGTTCTTTCTTTCGGCAATCAGAGCTGGAATAAGAAAGATGTTAACGTAACTTTAAACGAAGAGATCGGCCTTAAAAAATGCGATAAAGTTGCG
>SVMP01000150.1 GCA_015067385.1 Oscillospiraceae bacterium
CTTGAAAAACATCAGGGTACATATACAACGCAGGCACGCAACAAATATTATAACCGTAAATGCGAATTTGCCCTTGCAGAACTCGAATTTGCTTCCCTGCTTGCAGGTAATTATCCTAAAGCCGAGCTTGACGAAATGTGGCAGGAAGTTCTTCTTTATCAGTTCCATGATATCCTTCCCGGCTCTTCTATCGCAAGAGTTTACGATGAAAGTGTTGAACGCTATCGCATAATTCTTGCAAAAGCGCAGGAGATGACAAAGGCAGCATATGCTAAGGCTGCAAAGGCTCTTGGCTTTACAGGTACTGTTTACGCTAACCCCACAAGCTTTGCCCGTACAGAAAATGTCCTCGAAAACGGCGAATGGAGAAAGGTAACTGTTTCTCCTTACGGCTTTGCAACATCTGAAGAGGCTGTATTCAGCGTAAAAGCAGAGAAAAACAAACTCGAAAATACAAATCTCCGAGTTAAGTTCAATGATAACGGTCAGGTCGTTTCTGTCTACGATAAACGTAATTCCAGAGAACTCCTTTCTGCTCCCGGTAATGTTTTCCGCCTTTACAACGATGAGAGCGATGCTTGGGACATGAAATTTACATACCGTGACGATCTTTGCACTGCCCTTGATGCCTCTGAAAGCGAATTTTATGTTGACGGCGCTGAAGCTTGCGCTAAATTTACCTATAAATTCAATAATTCCACTGTTGTTTGCAACGCAGTTCTTTCCGATGGTGCTGAACGTGTCGATTTCAGAACTTATGTTGATTGGCATGAAGACTTCAAGATGCTTCGTGTTTATTTCCCGTTTGATATTGCAACAAACGAAGCCGCATGTAATATTCAGTTCGGTGAATTGAAACGTTCTACAACTAAAAATACTTCTTGGGACAATGCACGTTTCGAGATCTGCGCTCAGAAATATATCGATTTCAGAGAAACAGGTTACGGTGCAGCTCTCCTTAATGACTGCAAATACGGTGTTCATGCCGAAGGTGCAACTGCAGAGCTCAATCTTCTCAGATCCACATCTTATCCCGGTAAAAATGCCGATAGGGGAGAACAGTTCTTCACATATTCCGTAATGCCTCATACCGATGAGATGTCGGTCGTACGTGAATCTTACAGACTCAATGTTCCTCTTACCGAAACAGAGATCGTAAACGATAGCGGTATAGCAACTCTCCAGCTTGTAACCGATATGGCATTTGCATCTGTTAATGGTGGCGCTGTTATTGAAACAGTAAAGAAAGCCGAGGATTCCGATGATATCATCTTCAGAGCATATGAGCCTGTCGGTGCAAGAACAAAACTTTCTGTTCAGACCGTGTTTGATATTGCAGAAGCATATGAGTGTAATCTCCTTGAAGAAGATGATAAGAACATCAAAATAACAAACAATACGGTTGAACTTTCGTTCAAGCCCTTTGAAATAAAAACTATTAAAATTAAGAGGAACTGTAAATAATGACATACAGCGAACTTAAACTTAACATTCCGTCTGCTGACGGTGAAACCGCCTGCGCGATAGCGGCAATGCTTGATATCGGCGGCATATATCTTGAAGACTATTCCGATATGCTCGACTGCGAGATCGTTAAAAACGTCGGCATTATCGACGAGGAGCTTCTTGAAAAAGATACTTCGGTAGCTACTCTTCACATCTATCTTCCCGATCACATAAACCCTGCGGAAGCAGCGGAATATCTCCGTGAGATGTTCACTTTGAGCGGAATAAAATATGACTGTGAGATCGGCTCCGTTGACGAAAGCGATTATGCGGAAGCTTGGAAACAGTATTATAAACCCCTTCATATCGGAGAGAAGATCGTTGTTGTTCCCGAATGGGAAGAATATGAAAAACAGGATGGAGAGCTTATACTTATGCTCGATCCCGGTATGGCTTTCGGCACAGGCTCTCATGAAACAACTTCTCTTTGCGTTGAGGTTCTGCAGAAAATCGTTAAACCCGATGATGATGTCCTTGACGTAGGATGCGGAAGCGGCATTCTTTCAATTGCATCTCTTATCCTCGGCGCAAAAAACGTAAAAGCTTTCGACATTGATCCCAATGCAGTTAAGGTTACAAAAGAAAATGCAAAGCTTAACACCTTTACAGGAACGCTCGATGCTCAAACTGCCAATATTCTTAACGATAAAACCCCCATTGAGGGTAAAAAGTATAATGTTATCGTTGCGAATATCGTTGCGGACATTATAATCCGTCTTTGCGGATTTATAGGCGACTATCTTGCCGACGGCGGTACATTTATAACATCAGGCATTATTACAGAGAGACGTGACGATGTTATAGCGGCGTTTGAAGCAAACGGTTTTACCGTTGTTGAAGAAAATGAGAAACGCGGCTGGCTCTGTTTCTGTTTGAAAAAATAAAGTATGCGTGAACTTGTTATATCCAAAAGCGATGCAGGGCAAAAGCTTGACCGATATATCTTAAAACGGTTCAAAACAATGCCCGAAGCTCTTATGCGAAAATATCTTCGAAAAAAATGCGTGAAGGTTAACGGAAAACACGCCACGGGCAAGGAAATGCTTTCGGCGGGCGATGTTTTAACGTTTTATATAAGTGACGAGTTTTTCTCTCCGTCCGAAAAAACGGAGGTTGATTATTCAAAGATCAACGTGTCGTTTAAAGTTGCTTATGAGGATGAAAATATCATTGTTGCTGACAAGCCTGCAGGGCTTATCTGCCAAAGCGACGATAAGGAGAGCAGAAACACTCTTGTGAATCATATTATCGCATATCTTATCGAAAAAGGTGAGTATTCGATCGACAGCGGCGCATTCGTCCCTGCTCTCTGTCACCGTCTTGATAAAAATACGGCAGGTCTTGTTATTGCCGCAAAAAATGCGGAAGCTCTTCGTATAATGAATGAAAAGATCAAAAACAGAGAGCTTCATAAATACTATGAATGTTCTGTTTTCGGTGTTCCCGAACCTGCGGAGGCGATAAAATACGCATTCCTGAAAAAGACAGGCGACGGAGACGGTGAAGATAACTTTGTGAAAGTTACCGAAGATAAAGATTATGCCGAAAAAAACGGATATAAATTTATAAAAACAGGTTATAAAACCGTTGAAACAGACGGTGAAATTTCAAAGCTCCTTGTTGAACTTTTTACAGGCAGAACTCATCAGATCCGCGCTCATCTTGCGTATCTCGGACATCCTCTTTTGGGAGACACGAAGTACGGAAGCGTCAGCAGAAATAAAGAGTATTTCAGAGACAAGCCTGTAAAAATGCATTATCAGGATCTGACAGCAAAAAAAATTGTTTTTGATTTTACGTCCGACAGCGGTATTCTCGATTACCTTAACGGCAAAGAGATCTGCGGACTGTAAATAAAACCTATTAAAAAATAATAAAAAGAGGGTTTAATTATGAAACACGGTCTTTGTATTATTGGTTACGGCGGAATGGGCGGTTGGCATACCGAACATGCTCTTAAAAGCGACGTCGTAGAACTTATAGGCATACACGATATTAAAGAAGAACGTAATAAACTCGCTGAAAGCAGAGGCATAAAAGCTTTTTATACTCTTGAAGAAGTCCTTGAAAATAAGGATATCGAATTTGTTACAATAGCTATTCCGAATGATGTTCACGAAGAAGTTGCGATCGCTTGCATGAACGCGGGAAAACACGTTATCAGTGAAAAACCCGTAACTCTTTCTTGCGATTCTCTCGAAAGAATGATAGCGGCTTCCGAAAAGAATAATGTGCTCTTCTCTGTTCATCAAAACAGAAGATGGGACGTTGACTATCTTGCTATCCAAAAAATATTTGATACCGATGCTATCGGCGACGTGTTCAGCGTTGAATCCAGAATTCACGGTTCAAGAGGCATTCCGAGCGACTGGCGCGGTATTAAAAAATACGGCGGCGGTATGCTTTACGACTGGGGTGTACATCTTATCGACCAGCTCCTCATGCTTTACCGTGATAAGAAGATCGAATCCGTTTTCTGTGAATTCGAACATCTTACGAATGATGAAGTTGACGACGGTTACAGGCTGACCATCAATTTTGAAAACGGCGCAAGAGCATATTCCGAAGTCGGAACTTATAACTTCATTGCAATGCCCCGTTTTTATGCTCGCGGCAGAAAGGGCAGCGCAGTAATTTCCGATTGGCGTGAACCTTGCAAGGTTGTCGAATGTTTCGCATGGCATGAAAATGACGTACTTCCCGTTAAAACAGCGGCAGGTCTTACAAAAACAATGGCACCCCGTGATGAAATAACAACAAAGACCTATGATATGGAACGCCCGATATCCGATGTACATAATTACTACCGTAATTTCTGTGCTTGTATCGAAGGCAAACAGACCCAGATCGTAACGCATCAGCAGATGCGCCGTGTTCTGAAGGTCATCGAAGCGGGTTTTGAATCCGTTGAGAAAAAACAACCCGTCAAATTTGACGACGTTATCTGATTTAAGCTTTTATCGGCTGCGGCGCTCGAACGCCACTCCGACAAATATATACTTAATATATAAAGGAGAAAAACATGAAGCAGGACATGATTCTTATTCTTGACCTCGGCAGTGAGGAAAACGCAATGCTCGCACGTGAGATCCGTGCGCTCGGCGTTTATACGGAGATACATCCTCACGACATTACCCTTGAAGAACTTCGCAAACTTCCTTCCGTTAAAGGTGTTATCCTTAACGGCGGTAAAAACAGAGTCGTTGACGGCGTTGAAATAGACGTTCGCGACGAAATATATTCTTGCGGTCTTCCCATGATCGCCGCAGATCATAACACAAACGGCAAATGCCCCGAGATCGAATCTTTCGGTGCATGCGAAAAATGCAGAGCAAAATCCCTTTCCGAATTCGTTTTTGACAAATGCGGATGCGATAAAAACTGGAATATGGAAAACTTTATCGCTGACCAGATCGAGCTTATCAGAAATCAGGTAGGCGATAAGAAAGTTCTTCTCGCTCTTTCCGG
>SVMP01000151.1 GCA_015067385.1 Oscillospiraceae bacterium
TACCGCTATGCTGGGTTTGACCGAACTTGCACTTACGAAAAGCGAGGAAGAAAACACAAAACGACAGCTTGAAAGGATCCATAAGGAGTCTTTGCGTCTCGCTGATCTTATATCTGATATGTTGAAGCTCTCACGCCTTGAAACCCTGCAAGACGAAAACACCTCTGTGTGTGTTCATATGGATGTAATTGCAAACGAGGTTATCAATGAGCTTTCGGAATCGATCAAGGCAAAAAACATTACTGCGACCGTTTCGGGCAAAGCTACGGTATTTGCCGACGAAAAGCGAATGTTTGAGCTTATGCAGAATCTGATTTCAAACGCAGTCAATTATAATAAAGACGGTGGCACGATAGAAGCTGTATTTGAGGAGACATCAAGATCCGCTATCATCCGTGTTAAAGATACGGGTATCGGTATCGCAAAAGAGAATATTTCTCATTTGTGTGAACGTTTTTACCGTGTTGATAAATCCCGTTCAAAAAAGACGGGCGGTACGGGTCTCGGTCTTGCAATCGTAAAGCATATCTGTGCATTGTACGGAGCGGAAATTTCGATAGACAGCGAAATTGATGTTGGAACGGAATTTATTATTGTCTTCAAAAAAGACAAAAAATAACATATTTTTTTTTGCGCTCGTTTTAAACGGGCGCATTTTTGAAATTTGCCGGTCTCTCTTTTTCATATTCTTTAGGAACACAGGTTTTATACTCGTACCATAAAATAAGCGGTTTTTATGTATTGAAATTTGTTGTTCGATATGGTATAATAAAACAAAATTATTGGGGAGACGATATATATGGAGCCAAAAGATTATACTGTTGTTAAAATTGAAGGAGAGTACGCCTATCTTCGAGCTGACGGAGACGGTGATGATAAGGATATTTTCATCGCACTGGCGCTTTTGCCTTCGGGTGTTGATGTTGGCACCAGATTGCATTACGAAATGTTGTGTTATACGGTTATAGAATAACTGTTTTTTGTCCATAAAACATGACTATTGATTTTCTTCAATTATTATGCTATAATTTAGCTATTAAGTCTGATACCAAGGTAAAATTTTATGCGTAAAATTATAGTTATCGGTTGTCCCGGAAGCGGGAAAAGCACTCTTTCAAGAGAATTGCATTCGAAAATTAATATTCCGCTTTATCATCTCGATATGATGTATTGGAATCCGGATAAGACAAAAGTCGAAAAAAGTGTTTTCTTGAACAATTTGTCTGATATTCTCAATAAGGACTCATGGATCATAGACGGTAATTACGGTTCAACTATGGAATTACGAATGCAAAAATGCGATACTGTTATTTTTTTGGATTATCCGCTTGATATTTGCCTTAAAGGTATTAAGGAACGGCAGGGAAAGCCGAGAAGCGATATGCCATGGATCAATACAGAAAACGATGATCTTGATTTTATTGAGTTTATTAAGAATTACAACATTGAAAGCCGACCGAAAGTTCTTGAATTAATCGAACAACATCAAGATAAGAACATATTTGTTTTTAAAAGCAGAAAAGAAGCATCTGATTTTTTGAAATCAATTTAGTTTATCGTACATTATTTAAAACGGAGACTATTTATTAAACGGTTTATTTGTGCTTTGCTGTTTTATTGCTTTTTACGGTTTGGCGAAGAAATATTACAAAATAATTGAACATAAAAACGGAGGTCAACTATGTTACTTATAAAAAACGGTTACATCAAACCCATGGTTGGAGAGGATATTGAAAACGGCTGCGTTTTGATCGGCGATGACGGTAAGATCGTTTCTGTCGGCAAGGATATTTCTGTTGATGGAAATGTTTCGGTAATTGATGCAGGCGGACGACTTGTAACTCCCGGTTGCGTTGAAGCTCATTGTCATATCGGTGTACATAATTCCGCAATGCGTTGGGAGGGTGCCGATTATAACGAAACATCCGACCCGATAACTCCGCAGATGCGTGCTATTGACGGCATAAATCCGATGGACGAAGCGTTTGACCTTGCGATAAAAAACGGTGTTACCACTGCATGTACAGGTCCGGGCAGCGCAAATGTTGTAGGCGGTACTTTCGTTGCAATAAAACTTGTCGGTAAACGAATCGATAATATGATCGTTAAAGACCCTGCCGCAATGAAATGCGCTTTCGGCGAAAATCCTAAAGGTGTTTACGGTCAGAACTCTCGTAAGGCTCCCGTAACTCGTATGGCTACAGCCGCAATGCTCCGCGAACTTCTTTTTAAGGCTAAAAACTATTACGAAGCAAAGCAGAACGGCAAAGATCCGTCTTTTGATATGAAGCTTGAGGCGATGATTCCCGTTATCAAAAAGGAAATTCCGTTGAAAGCTCATGCTCACAGAGCCGATGATATTTTTACAGCTATCCGCATCGCCAAAGAATTTGATGTTCTTTTGACTCTTGACCATTGTACAGACGGCGAACTTATAGCCGATGAACTTGCCATGGAGGGCTATCCTGCTTTTATCGGCCCGTCTTTCGGTTCAAAAACAAAGATAGAGCTTAATCATAAGGATTTCAAAACATCTTCCGCATTATATAAAGCAGGTGTTCCGATCAGTATTATTACAGACGCACCCGTAATTCCGCTTCAGTATCTTCCTATGTGTGCAGGATTTGCTTCTGATGCAGGTCTTCCCTATGAAGAGGCATGGAAAGCTATCACTATCAATCCCGCAACACAGATAGGTATCGGCGACCGTGTCGGAAGCCTTGAAGCAGGCAAGGACGGCGACGCCGTTATCTGGCAGGCAGACCCGCTTAAAACAGTCGGTGCTTCGGCATACATCACAGTCGTTGACGGTAAAGTCGTTTATTCTGAAGAATAAAATATATTTATTAACAAATAACTCCTGACTTATAAGTCAGGAGTTTTTAACTAAAACCAACTTGTTATAAATATTTCAAGGCCGATAAAAAGGAGGATCGCGCCGCCTAAGATTCCTGCTTTGCCTGAAAGACATGTGCCTGCCTTTCTGCCGATAAATATACCGCCCATACAAATAAAAAACGTAACAACGGCAATTATAAGCGCCGCAACGACAGCTGAAATAAGGTCGTGTCCCGATATTGTAAATCCGACTGAAAGCGCATCAATAGACGTTGCCACGCCTTGAACGATAAGACCGATAAATCCTACGCCTTGCTTTTCTTCACATTCCTCATCGCCTGTAATTCCTTCATAAAGCATTTTACCGCCTATAAAACCGAGCAGAAGGAGAGCTATCCACGGTATGAGCTTTTCGAATGACTGAAAATGTTGTACCACTGTTTTAACGCATATCCAGCCTATCATCGGCATGAGCGCTTGGAAAAATGAGAACATTCCTGCGATTCCGAACATTTTTCTTTTTTTCATGCACGGTTCGTTAAGCCCGTTTGCAAGTGAAACCGAAAAAGCGTCCATAGCCAGTCCGATCCCTAAAAGGATGCTGTTGAAAAAGAAAGTAAAGCCCCAGTTCATGTTTCCTCCAAAATAAAAACAAGTATGGAACAGACCATACTTGGTGTCGGTTTATAATAAAGACCCCATGTATAGCTAATCCGATATACATGAGTCTCGCAATTTGAAGCAAGCCAGGCTTTCGCCAGGATGTTGACTTACTACGTCGGAATAACGCTTGCTACTCCCTCATTCTTTTAATTATATCATAGACTGCATTATTTGTCAATTGATGTCAAGAAAAAGACGGAAATGGAAATTGTGTAAAATTTAGTAAAAGTATTGAAAATAAAGTCGGGTTGTGGTATACTGTATAAGTAAAAATTTTGATTATGAGGTAAAAAATAGTGAATATCAAATCATTGTTCGCCCCCACAGATATGACGCAAGGAGCTCCATGGAAAAGTATTCTTATTTTTACGATTCCGATGCTCATCGGTAATATTGCCCAACAGCTTTACAGCACAGTTGACAGTATTGTAGTCGGTAAATATATCGGTGATAACGCTCTTTCTGCCGTCGGCAGCTCTATGCCGATCCTTAACATGCTTCTTGTACTGTTTATCGGTATCTCCGCCGGTGTTACGATAATGGTATCGCAGTATTTCGGTGCAAAGAACCGTGAGGCTCTTTCGTTGACTATCGGTAACGGTATTACGGTTACATTGATTGCCTGCGTTCTTCTTGTTCTCGCGGCTACTCCGTTTATCAGACCTATTCTTGAGATCTTAAACACGCCCACCGACCCGGTCGTCGCAAGTGTTCCCGATTATACGATTCTTGATGCCTGCGCTGACTATCTGACCATCTCTCTCGTCGGTATTGCGGGGATGGGTTTTTATAATATCCTCAGCGGTATCATAAGAGGTCTCGGGGATTCAACATCAACACTTATATTCCTTCTTGTTGCTACCGCTGTAAACATCGTTCTCGATATTGTTTTTGTTGCGGTTTTGAATATGGGTGTCAGCGGTGTTGCTTATGCGACAGTTATTGCTCAGGTAATTTCGTCTATTCTTTGTCTTATAAAGCTTGCAAGAATGGGCGTTCATTTTGATTTCAGTGTCAAATATCTTCGTCCTGTGGGTCATTATGTTAAGACTATCATCCGTCTCGGTCTTCCCTCCGGTCTTACTCAGATGATCTTCTCCTCTGCAATGATCGTTGTTCAGTCTCTTACCAATCAGTTCGGTGCTCAGTTTGTAGCGGCAAACGTTGTTATCATGCGTGTTGACGGTTTTGCTATGATGCCTAACTTCTCGTTCGGTACTGCTCTCACAACCTTTGCAGGGCAGAACGTCGGCGCAGGTCTTTATGACCGTGTAACAAAAGGCGCAAAACAGGGTACATTAATGGCGGTCGGTGTTTCCGCATCGATAACCTTGCTTATTCTTATTTTCGGTAAGTTCCTTATGGGCGTATTTACAGATACAGCTGAGCTCGTTGATATGAGCTATAAACTGATGCTTATCCTTGCCGTCGGTTATATCGC
>SVMP01000152.1 GCA_015067385.1 Oscillospiraceae bacterium
ATTGAAAAAGCAAAACAAATATTTTATGATATCTGATCATTTTAACGCGCTTTTCACATTTGTCCAACAAGCAGTTGCATACGGCTATTTGATATATTGCGTTATAACGAAAGATATGTCGTTGGGTTCTTTCACAATGTATATCAGCGCCATTACCGCGTTCGCCGCAAATTTCAGACAAATTACGAGTTCTCTTGTTGAGATACGCACTTATGATATGTACTATGAGGATCTCGATAAATATCTGTCTATTCCTAAGACCATAAAAAAAACAGGAAGTAAAAAAATCAAAACAAAAGATCACGTAATAGAATTTAAAAACGTTTCTTTCCGATATCCGGGTAGTAGACTTTACGCTTTGCAAGATATCAACATAAGGATAAATCCCAAAGAAAAGCTTCTACTTGTTGGCGAAAATGGTGCAGGAAAATCAACGTTTATAAAACTGCTTTTAAGGTTATATGATCCGACGGATGGAGAAATATTGTTGGACGGTGTTAACATCAAAACGATTGATTACGATAACTATATGAAGTTGTTTTCAGCTGTTTTTCAAGATTTTCATTTATATTCGTTTTCGATAAAAGAAAACGTTGCTATGTCTAATAGAGCGAGTGATGAAAAAATTGACCGAATTTTACGAAAAGTAGGATTGGGGGACAAGATCTATGGTTTGAACAACGGAATAAATACAAGTTTGCATAAGAATCTTGACGATCAAGGTTTTGAGCCATCCGGTGGAGAAGCGCAAAGGATCGCAATTGCACGCGCGCTTTGTAAAGATGCTCCGATAATTGTTTTGGATGAACCAACAGCAGCGCTCGACCCTCGTGCAGAGTTTGAAATATATGAACAGTTTAACGATCTGGTAAATTGTAAAACCGCAATATATATTTCGCATCGATTAAGTAGTGCTAAATTCTGCGACAAAATAGCTGTATTTGAAAATGGCTACATCACAGAATATGGAGACCACGACTGTTTAATTAATAATAACGGGAAATACAGCGAGTTATTCAATATGCAAGCAGAATTTTATACATAAGCAATGCAAAAACACGAAATCGCGCATGAAATGCATGTATTCCCCAACGGTCCTCACGGTCTCGGTCTTGCGAAAAACGACCATCACGTTTCACAGTGGACTGTCTCTCTGATCAACTGGTTTACATATAACGGTTGGCTGTAAAATTAAGGATATGACAGTACAGTTTCAATGCTGTACTGTCTTGTTTTTTCAGAAAAAAAATGTTATAATAAAAAAAATAGTTTCATGTCCGAACCAAAGTCATTTTTATGCGACTATACTTATGAAAACAAAAGCATTACTGAAAGCAAGGTGTAAAAAACATGAAAAACGAGTTAATTCAATATTACGATTATCTGATGCGCCTTGCAACAGCAAAATGCAATTCACAAGCAGAAGCAGAAGACCTTGTTGGAGATACAATGCTTGCCGCATTTACTTACATTCATAAAGGCGAATCAATAGAGCATCCTAAAACATGGCTGACAAACACGCTGTATCATAAGCATAATGATATTCTCCGAAAGAAATACCGTTCTCCGATAACGGTATGCTTTGATGAGAGTTTAAACCTTTCAACAGAAGAAGACGAGAAATATTTATTATCAGATGAAGCGGCAAATGTCAGAAAAGAGCTTAATCATCTTGCGAAAATAACACGTGAGGTAATGATAAGCTTTTACTATGGGAATCAGAGTATATGTGACATTGCAAAGGAGCTTAACATCCCCGAAGGAACGGTAAAAAGCAGATTATCCGCAGGTCGTGATCAAATGAAGAAAGGATTGGAAACTATGCAAACAAGAGAAAACAACTTACCCGGTCAATTATATTTATCATTCGGCGGTCAAGATGGGTTAAAAGGCGAACCTATAACGGTTGTTGAAAACGATCTTATAGCGCAAAATATTTTAATTCTGGCTTATGAGAAACCGTTGACAATAAGCGAACTTTCAAAAGCAATAGGGATTCCCGCGGCATATATTGAACCGATCATAAATAAGCTTATCGACAGTGAGTTGATGGTTCAAACAGACAACGGAAAAGTTTATAGTGATTTTATTATAACAAAACCGCAGAATTGTCTTGATAATTTTAAACCGCAACTTGATTTTGCGCACAAGCATTTTGAAACAGTGTGGGACGTTATAAAAGAAATGTCCGATAAGATTTCAAAAATGCCTTTTGTTCAAGCTATGGGAAAAGCAGAAAAAACAAAGCTTGACAGATATGCTGTTATAAAAGCATTACAGGACTTTGAGCATTACGGCATACGCAATATCAAAGCACCCGATTTTCCGAAACGTAAGGACGGTGGTTGGTGGCTTGCGCAAGCAACAGCGATCGAAGCGGGATACAATTTAAAAGAATACAATGAAGCATTGGAGTATGCTATACATGGAGGACACAGATCGTCCAAATGTGATTCAGTCGGACGAGCAAAGAATATTTACCTTTACGAATTTGACACTACGCTTTGGGACTGTCCGCACAGATACGGTGGCGAATACGTACACTATCTGACGTATTTTAAATACATAATCCCCTTACTTTGGCATATTTACGATGATATTCCTCTCGAAAATTCAGATATTCCGAATGAATTTATCTCTTCTATCCCTGAACTTGAAACATTCGGACTGATCTCAAACACACAAAACAAGCTGCGTGTGGCAATACCTGTTTTAGAGAGGAACGAATATGACGAGATTTCTGCTGTTATCAGAAATGCAACGGAAGAACTTAAAACAAAAATCGGAGCAGAGTTCGAAAATTTTGCAGTTTCAATGAAGACACCTATTCCTAAGCATCTTACATCTGTACCTGAGCTCTACAGATACAGCGATGCAACGATATTTTTTGTAATGTCTATCATCAGAGAGGCTTACAGTAAAGGATTACACTTAAAAGATGTTGATTATTGTTGTCCGCCTGTAGTTTTGGTTTACGAGACATAAAAAATAACCGCCAAGAATAATCTTGGCGGTTAACTTATTATATCAAGAGATTTCAGACTCTTGTGTTTATACTAAATTCATCCAAATGATCAATGCTATACCCGAAAGGATAAGATAAAACGCTCCGACGATGAAAACGAAGATAGGTGTTTTTCCTCTTTTTTCATCTTTTTCCATTTTATAGTCGTAGTATGATTTACGTTCACCCTTATTGATAAAGGGAAGAATGATATGCATACCGACTTTTACGGCATAGCCGATGGAATCAAAAAAGCCCGTCGTAGCGATCCAGATAAGGCATCCGATCATTGTTAAAAGAATACCGGGAACAAAGAACGCATCACAGAGGATCGCGGCTATCTCGGAAGGGACGTCAACAAGAAAAAGTCCCTCAATGTTCATGACCCAACAAGCCAAAAGAGCGCCGATAAGAAAGCAGATACCGTACTGTAAAATTCTTTTCTTCACGTTAATTATTCCTTAATGAGTTCTTTATATTTTTTCTCCTCGCTATCGGAACAAAGCACGAAATGTCCGGGAGTTACTTCTCTGAAAGAAGGCTGTTCAACGGAATAATCGTGGTCGCGAAGAGGAACGTAAGTTATACGCTGTCTGTTCTTCTCATAATCGGGGTCGGGAAGAGGAATAGCGGAGAGAAGAGAACGGGTATAGGGATGGAGAGGATGTTTGAACAGCTCATCCGCATCCGCAAGTTCTACCATCTTACCGAAATACATAACACCGATACGATCGGAGAAGTATTTGACGACAGAAAGGTCATGCGCAACGAAAAGGATAGTTATACCGAGTTCACGACGAAGATCGTTAAGAAGATTAATGACCTGAGCCTGAATGGAAACGTCGAGCGCGGAAACAGGTTCGTCGGCAATGATAAGCTCGGGCTTCATAATAACAGCACGGGCAACACCGATACGCTGTCTCTGACCGCCTGAGAATTCATGGGGGTAACGGCCTGCATGATCACGAACGAGACCTACGGTCTCAAGCACCTCGTAAACCATTTCGTCGATCTTTGCCTTATCTTTCATACCCTTTATAACAAGACCTTCGGAAATGATCTCTCTGACGGTCATACGGGGGTCAAGAGAAGCAATGGGGTCTTGGAAGATCATCTGGATCTGGGTGATGAGATCTCTGTCGACATTTTTATTATCGTTCTTTGCGGAAGCAATAAGTGCTTTCTGCTCTGCAACGAATTTTTTCAGATCTGCTTTTTTCTTTGCGATCTTTTCAGCTTTATCAGTATCGGAAGATTTTTTTAATTCGTCAACTTCCTTTTTGAACTGCTGATTGGCATTCTTGATAGCATTTTTATAGGAAAGAGTGCCTGCACCGATCCTGTGTCCTTTGAAATAGATATTACCGGAAGTGATGTTGTAAAGCTTGATAATGGATCTGCCTGTAGTTGTCTTACCGCAACCGGATTCCCCTACGAGGCCGAAAACTTCGCCTTTTTTGATGTCAAACGAAACATTATCAACGGCTTTAAGTTCACCGAAATGTTGAGAGAGGTTTTCAACACGAAGAAGAACATTGTCTTCATTTTCGGATACGGTCTGTTTTTTGTTTTCAGCCATTGTTGGAACCTCCTTCTGCATTTTTCTTGCTTCTTGCAATACGCTCGGTAACAATCTTCGGCGGATCTACCTTGGGAGCATCGGGATGTAAGAGCCATGTAGCGGCATAATGAGTGTCGCTGATCTTAAACATCGGAGGCTGCTGTTCAAAGTCGATCTTAAGAGCATATTTGTTTCTTTCTGCGAACGCATCGCCAACAGGAGGATAGATCATGTTGGGAGGAGTTCCGGGAATAGCCTCGAGTTTTTCGTTTGTATCGAGGTCGGGCATAGAAGAAAGAAGAGCCCAGGTGTACGGATGCGCGGGAGAATAGAAAACATCTCTCGATGTGCCGTATTCAACGATCTTACCTGCGTAC
>SVMP01000153.1 GCA_015067385.1 Oscillospiraceae bacterium
CATAGCCGAGCGCAGACTGGATCGTAAAAAGAAAGGCAATATAAAGAGCCGCAAGGACTATCTTAACACGTGGGTCAAGATTATGAATAACGGATTTTCCGGGGAAATATTGACCGAGAGTTATATCTTTTATCATTCTGCGCCACCCCCTGTTAATTTAAGGATAGCATCGCACGCTTGTCTCGAAGTATAAACAGAAGACGGAACGTCAAATCCTTTTTCTTTAAGAGAAAGAAAAATTCTTGTTATCTGCGGAACATTGAGCCCCATTGCACAAAGTTCTGCGGAATGTTCAAAGACCTCATCAACAGGTGCAAACATTTCTATTTTAGAATCTTTCATAACAAGTACCTTGTTGCAAACTCTCGAAATGTCTTCCATGTTGTGCGAGACGAGAATAACCGTTGATTTTTTTTCGGCGCGATACTCTGAAATTTTATTTAATATTTCATCTCTGCCTCTTGGATCGAGACCCGCAGTCGGCTCATCTAAAATAAGAACTTTCGGTTCCATCGCCATTATTCCGGCAATGGCAACACGTCTTTTTTGTCCGCCCGAAAGTTCAAATGGAGACGCTGTTCGGACAGAATCGTCAAGACCGACAAATCGAAGGGATTCGGATATTCTTTTTTCTATTTCAACCATCGGAAGCCCCATATTTTTAGGACCGAACGCAATATCTTTCTCAACCGTTTCTTCGAATAACTGGTATTCGGGGTACTGAAAAACAAGTCCTACGTTAAATCTTAACGCATTTCTCGAAAAACCTTTCGCCCAACAGTCTTCGCCGTCGTAATAAAGAGTTCCCGATGAAGGGCGCAAAATACCGTTGAGATGTTGAATAAGCGTACTTTTACCGGACCCGGTCCTGCCGATGACACCGATAAACTCGTTTTCAAATATCTCAAGATTTATATTATCGATTGCAACTTTTTCAAACGGAGTTCCGACTCCGTATACATGACTGAGATTTTCAGCTTTTAAAATAGGATTCATTTATGTCTTATTCTTTCGTGTCAAAATATCTGAAAGGACCGAAATACATTCTTCCTCAGTAAGTACAGCAAGAGGAACCTGAAGTCCGTAACGACGCAGGAGGAACATAAGAGATGTGCTTTGAGGAACATCAAGTCCGACTGATGTTAAAAGCCCTGCGTTCTGAAAAACATAGTGCGGCGTTCCATCAATAAGGACTTCTCCCTCATCAATAACGACCACTCTTTTTGCTTGAGCGGCTTCATCCATGTAATGCGTTATAAAAACGACCGTTACACCCTGCTCGTTAAGTTTTTTTACCGTTTTAACAACATCTGCCCTGCCCTTAGGGTCGAGCATTGCAGTCGGCTCGTCAAGAACGATGATTTTCGGATTCATAGCAATAACGCCCGCAATGGCAATACGCTGTTTCTGACCGCCCGAAAGCTGAGTTGTTGAATGTTTCTTATATTTTAACATTCCTACGGCATCAAGTGCCTCGTCAACTCTGCGCAACATCTCTTCACGTTCCACGCCGAGATTTTCAAGAGCAAAAGCTACATCTTCTTCAACCACGGTAGCAATTATCTGATTATCTGGATTTTGAAACACCATTCCGACTGTTCTGCGAATAGCCGCAAGATTATTGTCATCAGAAGTATCAAGCCCTGCAACAGTTACTTTGCCTTCCGTGGGGGTCAAAATAGCATTCAGATGCTTTGCAAAGGTGGATTTCCCGCTGCCGTTATGACCGAGAATGGCAACAAAATCGCCCTCTTCAATTTCAAGAGAAAGATTTTTTATAATATCTTTACCGTCATTATAACGAAAGGTAAGATTTTCAGCAGTAATAATAGAACTCACTTTTTCTCCGTATTATTCAGCAGTCCAACGAGCAGAAGAACCGCACGGAAGACTGAAGCCCGTCGAGGTAACGGGAAGACCTATTTCATCAAAAGTTATTTTACCGTAATCAAAACGCTTTCTCATACATGAGCCGAGGATATAACCCATACAGGAAGCGGAAAGACCTGTTGTGTAAGAATTAAGAAGGACGAAAAGCGGTTTATCGGAAAGGATATCTACTATCTTTTCCATAAGTCCGAAAAGTTCATCTTCAAGCTTCCAGACCTCGCCGTTAGGACCTCTGCCATATGACGGAGGATCGAGAATAACGGCATCGTAAGTATGACCTCTGCGTTTTTCTCTTTCCGCAAATTTAACGCAATCATCAACAATGAAACGAATATTGGAGATCCCGTTAAGAGTTGCATTTTCTTTCGCCCACGCAGTCATACCCTTGGAGGCATCGACATGAACTACTTTTGCGCCTGCTTTCGATGCGGCAACGGATGCGGCACCCGTGTACGCAAACATATTAAGAAGGGAGATCTCTCTGTTTGAATTACGAATCATTTCCGCAAACCAATCCCAGTTAACTGCCTGTTCGGGGAAAAGACCCGTATGTTTGAAATTCATCGGTTTAAGGTTGAATTTCAGGTCGCCGTAATTAACGGTAAAGCTTTCCGGAAGTTTGTTAACAGCCCAACGACCGCCACCCGAAGACGAACGTTCATATTTTGCATCGGGGTTTCTCCAACATTTATCTGCCTTATCGGTGCGCCAGATAACCTGGGGGTCGGGTCTGACCAATATGTATTTACTCCAGCGTTCAAGCTTCTCGCCTGAAGAAGCATCTATCACTTCATAATCTTTCCATTTATCTGCAATCCACATGAGTTTGACCTCCGGACATAATTTCACATCATAAAATATCATCATATATTATACCACTATTTACCTTCTTTGTCAAGGGTTGAAGTGTGTATATAATTGTAGAATAAAAACGATAAAAATAAGGAATTTCGTGAGTTTAACAAAACAACAGTCCCTCAACCGACAACGTCAGCCAAGGGACTGTTTAAGAAATATTAAAACAACTCTTCCCGCATATATGTTAAAACATCATCGGGAAGAACACCGAATACAACAGCGGCTTCGATCTGCGATCTGTTGCACCCGTCATAACGCCACAGGATCTTTAAAAGATGCCAATCGAGCTGACCGTCAAGGATCTTCTGTAAAATTGAAACCTTTGAATTATAATCAAGAATCGGTATGAGCTTTTCAAGCAAATCGGGCTCCAATCCATCGTAAGACGCATTTTTGATAAGCTTTTCAACAGATTCATCATTGAGATATTCAGCAAGAGAAACGATATATTTAATATCTATCCCCTGCCCTTCCAATTTTTGAGACAGATCTTCAAGAATGCTCGGTTTCAAAATCGGCGCAAGATTTACAATATCGGAAGCATTGTAATCCGAGGCATTGTTTTTTCCGTATACAACACTTTTAAGAATTCCCGATTCGCCCGGGGACGGAGTGCCGCTGTTTATAAGTTCGTCAATAGAAACGTTAAATAAATCAGCAATCAAGACAATAACGGAAATATCCGGGAAACTTTCGCCACGCTCATATTTCGACACGGCTTGATGCGACAGATTAAGTTTATCTGCAACCTCACACTGCGTCATATCTGCCTGCCTTCTCAATCTTGACAGTTCTCTTCCGAATTTAACTATATCAAACATCGTATTATCCTCCGATCTCTTTTTCTGCATTATACCATAAATGGTTAACAATGTCGAGCAACGGTCGGTTGAATTATAAAACTATGAAAGAATAACAAAAAGGGCCTGCTTAATGCAAACCCTTTGTGGTGATCCACCGGAGAGTCGAACTCCGGACACCATGATTAAAAGTCATGTGCTCTACCAACTGAGCTAGTGGATCATTGTTATTTAGTTTTTGTCTATTCAAAGAACTTTAATAGTATAACACATAATTTCATATTTGTCAATACCTTTTTTTGTTAAACAAAAAAATTTCAATTATTCATGAAACAAAATTATATGTATAAAAAAACCGAACCATAAAGGTTCGGATTTTGGTGATCCACCGGAGAGTCGAACTCCGGACACCATGATTAAAAGTCATGTGCTCTACCAACTGAGCTAGTGGATCATTTATTAGGTTGTCTTCCCTGACAGCTTGCATATTATATCACACATGGATCGATTTGTCAATAGGTAATTTTGCAAATTTTTTGTGTCTTTCTGTTTTTTTGTCGAAGCGATTGACAAGGTCTATTTTTTGTGTTATAATCATAAGCATCCATCCTTAGCTCAATTGGATAGAGTACCGGATTCCGATTCCGTCGGTTGTGGGTTCAACTCCCGCAGGGTGGGCCATAAAACGCACTTGCTATTGCAGGTGCGTTTTCTTTAAATATAACCAATATCATACAGAATAAATATTGATTTTAACATGGAACAGGAGTGATACCGAATGAAGAATGATGTTGAAAAGCAAAGAAAAAGCGGATTACTCTATTCGGTTGTTACGGTCTGTGTACTTTCTGTTATTATAATGTGTGTAACTGTCTTTACGCCGAAAAAGGAGACGGGCGAGTTTGTACCCCCGCCGTTCGACTTATCTGCCGAGCAAGGTTCTCCGATTGTTCCGAACGATATCTACTGGCAGGAGTTTGACGCAAAAGCATTCAAGGTCGGCATATGCGGAAAAATAAATATGATCGGATCAAATGCAGATATTTGGTTGTACAATTCCGCCGAAAACGATGTTTGGTTAAAAGTACGTATTCTGAAAACTGACGGAACGGTTTTAGGAGAAACCGGGGTAATCAGACCGGACGAATATGTTAAATCCGTTGAACTAAACACCGAAGTTGAATCTGATTCTCCTCTCCTACTCAAAGTTATGGCGTATCAGCCGAATACATACTTTTCAGAGGGATCGGTCAACATTGAAGCGTTTGCGTATAACAAATAAATATGATCCATACAGAACAAAGCCCTCGGATTTCTCCG
>SVMP01000154.1 GCA_015067385.1 Oscillospiraceae bacterium
CAACGAACGGAAATATATTGCAAAAGATGCTTACGATATTGCGCTTTTGGCGAAAAACTGTAAAAATATAATTCCGAACGATATTGATTTTACGGAACAGGAGCCGTTTTGCTTTCTTATCGGCGCCAACGGCGGCGGCAAAACAACATATCTGAGAACGGTGGCAATAAATTTGATATTGTTCCTTTCCGGCTGTCCGATATTCGCAAAAGAAGCGGAGATATTTCCTTTCGAATTTACAACCACACATTTTCCGAAAGATGAACGGTTTGACGAATCCGGAAGACTTGACGAGGAACTGAAAAGAGCTGGCGAGATCGTCAAAACCGCCGAAAACAAGGATTCGTTTTTGTTCTTTAACGAAACATTCAGCGGAACGGATGAAAAAAGAGGTCTTGATCTATTGAAAGAGATTTGCGAAAAAATAAATAAGAACAGAAATTTCGGTTTATATGTCACGCATTTTCATCAGGTAACGCAATTCGATTTTCCTGTTTTGTCAGCGCAGATTGATGAATCCGATGAAAACAAGAGGACCTACAAGATCAAAAAATCAAAAGGAACTGCATCGTCTTACGCTTCGGATATACTTAAAAAGTACGGTCTCGACAAGAATTCTTTGCTCGAAAGGAAAAAAAATAATGATAAGTCTACTATATAATAATCCTTCGGCGCACCGTTCAACCGAAAAACAAAGCAGACTGATCTATCACCTTTCCATTGACCGATCGTTTGCAAAAATATGTTCGGATATAAATAAAACAGATTATTTCTTTTCTGTTTTATCCTCGCCTCTCAAAGAAAAAGAAGAAATAGAATTCAGAAAAGAGATATTATGCGATCTTAATGAAACAGAAAATCTTTTTACCGAGTTTTGTTCTCTTTACAGACGTTTTAACGAACTTCATGAATTCCATAAATCCGCAAAGAAAAACAATTACAGAATAAATTTTTCAAACGAATCTTCAATCAAAGAGGCTGGAAACAATATTCAAACGAACGCGATAACATTAAAAAAAGCGCTTTTATTTATAAAGGGCTTTTGTGAGTTGTTGTCAAAATACGAGATAAGATCATGTGGTTTGCAAAAATTCAAAGAAGAATGTAAAAAAATATATGAAAACGAGAATTTCGACCGACTTATAAAACTCTGCGGCAAATACGAATATATGTCAACAATGACATCTCTTGCTTTCAGACTTGTTCTTGATGAAAACGGCAGAATGGACGAATATTCATTCATAGACCCCAATAAGCTTAATCTTTTCGGGAACGAAGAAAAGCAAAAAGGATTTTTCCGTTTTAAAAAGACAGAAGAAAACAAAATAAAAACCGAACCGCTCAATCCGATCGAACGAGATTTTTACAATAATGCCGCAACGGATGCATTATCGGATATTGCAAAAACTCTGGAATATATTTCAAATCAGATCTTTGAAAAATTTTCCGAAGTATATACAGAGCTTACATTTTATGAAATCGCATTAAACTATATAAAAACGCTGAAAAACAAAAGCATCCCATACTGTTTCGCAGATATTTCAGAGAACGGAGCGATAAAAATAAAAGAGCTTCGTGATCTGTATCTTTTGATGACGAAAAACAGTCCGTCGGACGTTGTTTCAAATGATCTTGAAATGTCTGACAAAACGAATGGCATTGTCGTTTTCGGCAATAACGGAAGCGGTAAAACGGTGTTTTTACGTTCAATAGCAACGATGCAGCTTCTTTCTCAGGCAGGACTGCCCGTCACGGCAAAAGAAGCGGAAATATCGATATTTTCAGACATCTTCACTCAATTTTCCGAAGCAGAAAAAGAATTCTGCGAGGGAAACGATGCAGGTCGTTTCGAGCAGGAAGTCAGAGAAATGGCTGATATTGTTGAAAACATAAAAGACGGTTCACTCGTCTTTTTAAACGAAACATTCCAAAGCACGGCTTACGCAGAAGGCGCAGAGGGACTGTACTACCTGCTGAAATATTTTTCGGAACGCGGTATCCGCTGGATTCTCGTCTCTCACTTAACACAAATAAAAGATCTTTTTTCCGACGGAGAGGCAGTTATTCTAAAAACAGCGCCGGGGTATAAAATAATTTAAAAATTTCCCAACCTTTCCCCTATTCGCGTGTCTATATGTATGAAAGCTTTCAAATATTCAAACAGGAGAAAACAAGTGAACAGACAAGATGCAGAAAAGATCGTAAACGAATATCTCGGAATGATCTTCGGGTTTGCGTTAAAGCGTTGCAAAAGCCTTGAAGATGCGGAAGATCTATCGCAGGAGATCGTTCTCAAAACATTCCGCGCGCTTCTTATCAAAGACGATATAGAAGATGTCGGCAAGTTCATATGGACGGTCGCGCATAATTCGTTAAACAATTATTATCGAGACAATGCAAAAATTACGCTCGGTATTCCCCTTGAAGATGTCTCGGAGTTTTTGGCGGACCCGTCCTCCGAACCCGATACAGACGGTGAGCAGGAGACGGTTTTGAGGCTGCAATCGGAGATCGCATATCTGTCGAAAATGCAGAGAAGGATAGTCATAGCGTATTATTTTGAGAATCGCAAACAGGCTGATATTGCAAAAGAGCTTGATATACCGCTCGGCACGGTCAAATGGCACTTGTTTGAAGCAAAAAAAGAATTGAAAAGAGGTATGGACACGATGAGAAAGACAAGCGAACTCAAATTCAATCCCATAAAATTTCATTCATTCGGCATAAACGGCTCTGCGGGAACGAAAAATATAAACGATTTTTTCCGTTCTGCACTGTCTCAGAACATTTGCTACTGCGTGCGTAATACGGCAAAGACAATTAACGATATTGCGGACGATCTCGGCGTATCGCCGGTATATGTCGAAACGGAGATCGAAACGTTGGAAGAATACGGTTTTCTGAAAAAGAAAGGCGAAAAATATATTACGGATTTTATTATCGACGAACCGACAGCAGAACTACTGACAATGCATGATAAAATGCAGAAACGCGCGGCAGAGCTTTTTGCAAACGATCTTTACGACGAACTTATGCAGTCCGGAATTCTTGACGACGAAAGGATCATCTGTAACCACAGGCAGCCCGAAACGAAGCACGCCGACCGTAATTTTCTGCTCTGGTCGCTCGTTCCGTATATTGCGGCATGGTCGGGCGAAAAGCTGATGGATAAAAAAATTACGTTTGACGAGGTAGCAACGATACGCCCCGACGGCGGCCACAATATCGTCCGAGCAGCGGTAGTCGATGACAATATAAAACTTCCCGAAGACTATGTTTATATGAAAAACTGGTGCGGCCCGATGTGGAACGGCAACGGCAAAAATATTCTCTGGCAGATTGACAGCGAATGGACAGGCAGAGGCATCGAGCACGGCTTTCTTTACAGCGAAGAATCGAAAAGAGTTCTTTCGCTTTTTGAAAGAGAAGAAGAATGTCCGCTTTCGAAAGACGAATACGCATGGCTTACAGAACGGGGATATATCAAAACGAACGGAGATTACGACGGATTTTTCACATCAACATGGAAAGTCATAATCCTCAAAGACAAGCAGATCAGAGATGAACTTCTCTCAATCGGCGAACGTATAAAAGAAAAGCACAAAACAGAATTCGATAAGATCAAAGAACCGTATAAAAAAGCTCTGCTCGCAACGGTCCCCTCGCATTTAAGAAAGATATGCGAATTCGAAATGCAGTATATTTTCCATTCGGACGGCTGGTTTCTGATTCATTGTATAACAGCGCTTTTGAAAAACGGCAAGCTCACCCCACCCACGGAAGAGCAGAAAAAGTCGCTTATGACTCTTATTATACCGCAATAAAATACTATAAGCAAATAACTGCCCGACGGGCAGTTATTTGCTTATAGACAGACAAGAAAAAAATGATATAATAAATTGTCCCCATTTGAGAATTTTTGACACTATATAAGCGAAAGGAGCGAACAGAATGGAAAATGTTAAACAGACGAAGGATAATTTGATCGGCGATTTTACGAAAAACTATATGGAAAAACTGTTTTATTTCTGTCTTAAAAAGACAGGCAACCATGTTGAAGCCGAAGATCTGACACAGGATATTTCACTGAATATTCTTATAGCGTTAAACAAAGGCACTGTTCCGACAAATTTTTCGGCATGGGTCTGGCAGATCGCCAGAAACAGATATTCCGCATGGGCAGATGCAAAACACAGGAGACTCGAATCTGTAACCGGTTCGGATATCGAAGACTGTGACATTGCGGACACCGGCAATAGCATTCTTGATGAGCTGATAAACGGCGAACAACTTTCACTCCTTCGACGGGAACTGGCGTTCATCAAGAAAGACTATCGGAATATCGTCGTTGCCTATTATATAGAAAACAAAAGTCTGAAAAATATCTCAAATTCTGTTTCGCTCCCACTTGAAGTCGTAAAAAAGCGCCTTCAGCGCGCACGTAAAATTCTGAAAGAAGGTATGGACATGGCAAGAGAATTTGGTAAAAGAAGTTACAGTCCCGAACAGATAGCATTTGTTAAGAGCGGCAGAGACGGTAAAAAAGGTCAACCTTGGTCGATAATAACGCATCTGCTTTACAAAAATATTTTTCTTGAAACATATGAAAATCCTCAGACTGCGGAAGAATTGGCTCTTGAACTGGGAATTTCGTTACCGTACATGGAAGACGAGCTCGAATTTCTCGTAGAAGAAGAACTTCTGAAAAAAGACGGGAACAAATATCAGACTAATTTCAAGATCATCAGTAAAGAAGAGCAGAGGAAAGAACACGATGAAAAC
>SVMP01000155.1 GCA_015067385.1 Oscillospiraceae bacterium
TGCGCCTAAATTAAGTTGCATATTCGTGCCTCCAATATATTTATCACCGGTGTGATCATATTATAGCACGTATGAGTGAAAAAAACAATTATCAAATGGTTGTTTCAAATTCAACTGTTGTTTGGGCTTAGCTTTGACATCTTGTTCTTTATTTATTACAAACGCACATCTTAAGCTTATCGTAAAGTTCACAGTATTCTTTTGCGCAGCTGTCAAGCATCTCAATACATCGATCGATATCTTCTGCTGTCACGGCATAGTTAAAACAGTTCTGAGCCGAAAACATTCTGCGCTTTGCTTCCAGCATTTTTCTTCTCAGTTTATGCTCGTAGATTTCTGCTGTTTTTTCGGCTCGGCTTCGGGCTTGTCTGATAAATATCGGTCTGCATGAAAAAAACATAAAATAATCTCCCTTATGAATATAACATGTTCAATTATATTCCGTGAGGGAGATTTTTATGCTTATATTCTTAAACTTATTTTTGCATTCGTCTGCTTGTTTTTCAGTCTAAGCTGATCCGCAAGCATCGCTATAAACTCGGAATTTGTCGGCTTTCCTCTGTTTCCGTTTATCGAGTAACCGAAGATGCCGTTCAGAACGTCGATATCGCCTCTGTCCCATGCGACTTCTATTGCGTGACGGATGGCACGTTCCACTCTCGACGACGATGTCTGATATTTCTTTGCAATGGTCGGATAAACGATCTTTGTCACCGCATTTATTGTGTCCGGGTTTTCGACTGCCATTATTATCGCTGTTCTTACATAGTGATAACCTTTTACGTGTGCCGGTATGCCGATTTCAAGTATGAGGCTTGTTACCTGAGATTCAAGATCGACCTCGTTTGTTTCAATATGTTCTTCCGATATTCGTATCGGCATCGGTGCTGTTCTGCCGCACATTCGCTTTATTCGCTCATCAAGAATATTGAAATCAAACGGCTTTATTATGTAATATTCTGCGCCGCATTGCATCGCCTCTCTGATAATGATGTCACTTATAATTGATGATACTGCTATCATGTGCGGTTTGTTCGGCAGCGAATCGCATGATCTTAAAAATGCCAATCCGTCTATCGGGGAAAGAACGATGTCGAAAAGTACAACGTCGGGCTCCGACTCTTTTATCGTTTCCAACGCTTTCATTGGGTTTGCTGTGCTTGCCAGAATATCGTATCCGAGCTCGGAAAGATGCTCTGCGCAAGAATTTCTGTAATCGTGCTGTTCGTCTACTATGACAATTTTTATCTTTTCCTGCATTATTTTGCTCCTGTTCTTTATTTTATTTTTTTGCTGTTCCATAATATCATAAAACGTAGGAAAAACAACATGATTTTTGTCGGTATCTCTGCTTTTGTTTATCGACAGAATATTTCAAAAAAACAATATATTGTACGTCAATAATTGAAATTCCACAATATATGGCACGTTTTTTCTGTGTAATTTGATTTTAGATGCGATTAAAAATGAAAGTTTTGTCGAGTTTCAACGAAAAGAAATTTCTGCTTTTTTTCTTCTTTTTCTATTGACAACATTGTGTAAAAGATGTATAATAGCATAAAAGAAATTAACAATGGGGTTTTTATGTCGATTTATGTTCCCGATGGGCTTCCTGCCCTTGAAAAACTTAAAAAAGAAGATCTTGATATTCGTCCTTATTCGGACGGGTTACCGGAAAATATTCAAAAGATTCTGATACTCAATCTCATGCCTACAAAACAGGTTACCGAGACTCAGCTTATCAGAATGTTTGCTGATGCAAAAAAAGATACTGCTGTTTATTTGATGAACACAGTCTCCTATACGTCACGTAATACCGACAGCGAATATCTCGACCGTTTCTATAAAGGTTTTTCGGAATATAAAGATATGTATTTCGACGGTCTTGTCGTTACGGGCGCGCCTGTTGAGCATCTTGACTTTTCACAGGTGCTTTATTGGCATGAGCTCTGCGAAATTTTTGATTGGGCTAAAACAAACGTAAGAAAAATATATACGAGCTGTTGGGGCGCACAGGCTGCTCTTATGCATTATTACGGAATACAGAAGCATCCTCTTCCCGAAAAGATGTTCGGTATATTCGAACACGATGTTCTTTGTCCCGATAATCCCCTTTGTGAAAACGTTCCCAATAAATTTTTGTCTCCGCAGTCTCGTCATGCCGAAGTTTACAGAGAAGATATTGAGTCTTGTGACGGACTTGTTCTTCTTGCTCATTCCGATGAGGCAGGCGTTATGTGGGTAGCTTCAACCGATAATAAGATCGTTTTTGTTACAGGACATCCCGAATACGACGCCGAGACGCTCTCTCTCGAATATTTCAGAGATCTCGAAAAAGGCGACGATATCAAATGTCCGAAAAACTATTTCCCTCATGATGATCCGGCTTTCCCGCCGCCTCTTACTTGGCGTGATACCGCAAAAATAATCTATACGAATTGGATAAATTTATAAAAAATGACACTCTATCTCGTCCGTCACGGAAAGACGGAATATAATATTGTTAAACGTTATACCGGAAGCACCGATGTCGGTCTTTCCGAAGAAGGTTTGCATCAGGCTGAAAAGACCGCCGAGCTGTTAAAAGATATAAAGTTCGACATCATCGTTTCTTCTCCGCTGTTGAGAGCGAAAATAACAGCCGAAACGATCGCCCAATATCACCCCGATACCCCTATGATATTTATGGACGGTTTTCGTGAACGTTCGTTCGGTGATTGGGAGGGCAAAGAATACGAAGACAGATCTTTTATCGATTTTATCTGTCTTCCAGAAAATATCCATACCGCACCCGATAACGGCGAACCCATTTTTGAGTTCGATAAAAGGGTAGGGGCTGCTCTCGAGGAGCTTTCCGAAAAATATCCGGATAAGACGGTCCTTGTCGTTGCTCACGGTATGGTGTCCCGAATGATCAACCGCAGAATAAATAACCTCGAATTCGGCGAAGCAAATAAATTTCTGCTTGCAAACTGCGATTTTATAAAATATGAGATATAATTATCTTTGCTTTAAATCGGTTTTATCTGTATAAAAATCGGACGAGAAAATCTCGTCCCTTTTTATGTAATACGTTCTCATATACGGTTGTTGGAAATATTCCCATTGAACTGTAACAGCACGGATACATAGAAAAGTATATAAAAAATAATTGGAGTCAGAATATGAAAAAAACAAGAAGTAGCTTTACAGGCAAGCTGGGATTTGTACTTGCTGCTGCGGGAAGTGCGGTAGGTCTTGGTAATCTTTGGCGTTTTCCGTATCTTGCAGCGCAACACGGCGGTGGAATATTCCTGCTTGTATATTTGATCTTGTCGGTAACCTTTGGCTTTTCTTTGATGATTGCCGAGATCGCAATCGGAAGAAAAACAGGTCTTTCCGCTATCGGTGCCTTTAATAAATTAAATAAAAAATGTACGTTTATCGGCTATCTTGCAGCTGTTATCCCCGCTTTGATATTACCTTATTATTCGGTAATCGGCGGTTGGGTAATCAAATATCTGACTGTGTTCCTCTCGGGAAATGTGGCAGAAGCATCGCAAGAGGGCTATTTTGAGGGCTTTATCGGAAACACAGGACAGTCCTTGCTGTTCTTTGCTATCTTTATTTCACTGACGGCGATCGTTGTTCTTTTCGGCGTAGAAAAAGGTGTTGAAAACGTAAGCAAGGTGATGATGCCTGTTCTTGTCGTTCTTTCGATCGGTATCGCCGCTTTTGTTTGTATTTCCAACGGTATACAGGGAAAATGGGAAGGTCTGTCTTATTATCTTAAGCCCGATTTCTCTCACTTCAGTATCATGACGGTCGTTTCCGCTATGGGACAGCTCTTTTACTCAATGTCTCTGGCTATGGGTATTATGATAACATACGGCTCGTATATGAAAAAGGAAGTAAGCCTGGAGTCTTCGGCTCATCAAATCGAATTTTTCGACATGGGTATTGCATTCTTGGCTGGCTTGATGATCGTTCCGTCCGTCGTCAGCTATTCCGGTATCGAGGGCCTTAACAAAGGTCCGGGGCTTATGTTCGATACTCTTCCGAAAGTTTTCAATGATATGGGCGCTGTAACAGGTAATATTGTTGGCGCGGTATTCTTTGTTTTGGTTCTGTTTGCGGCTTTGACATCTTCAATCTCTTTGATGGAGACCGTGGTTTCCATTATTCAGGATAAATTCCATATTGAAAGAAAAATAACCTGCTTTATTGTCCTTGGCGGAGCATTTGCGATCGGACTTCCGTCAGCTCTCGGCTTTGGTGTATGGTCCGAAGTGACTCCTTTAGGTATGGATATCCTTACATTCTTCGATTTCTTGACTAACAGTGTCCTGATGCCCATAGTTGCTATTTTGACATGTTTGATGGTTTGCTATGTTATCAAACCGAAGACCGTTATCGAAGAGGTTTCCGCTTCCGGTCGTTTCAAACTGGCATGGCTTTTTAAGGTTATGATCTATATCGCCCCCGTGCTTCTTTTGATCATTCTTGTCTTTGCCATTTTTGAAGCTTTTGGAATTACATTCGGCGGATTGCTTAAATTCTGATTTATTGAAAAATCGTAATATCTCAAGGCATGTAAAAGGAGTACGAACGATCGTCCGTACTCCTTTAGTTTTTTTCGTGTTTCTTATCTGAAGTTGAAACAGTCGTATTGCTCTTATTTTTCAACCTGTGGTTTATTTGATGTTTCCTGACAATACCTTTACTGTTTCCGATTTTGTGTTATAATATATTCATAAGCAGACGTCGGCTTGATTTTTTACCAAACGGAGGTTT
>SVMP01000156.1 GCA_015067385.1 Oscillospiraceae bacterium
AACTACATCATACGAATTCATAAAATTACTGACTCCGTTTATAGAAAACACCGCAGGATGTTCGCATGTATAGATCTTTTCTCCGTTTACGGCAGCACCGATATAATTATGCCATTCAATCAGTTTATATCCAACATTTTCAGCATAAGAGAAAACTGCAAAACCAAGATCTGTCATTGTTTCCCGACTGCCATGCCCTGCTTTGAATCCAACGACCGCAAATCCGGGATGTTTATCGTTTTCATAATAATAAAAACAATCTATGTTTTTGCCGACAGTATATTTTAACGATCTTTCGAAGAAATTAACATTAAATGTATTTTTACTGAATTCACTTTCGAGCAGATACATAGTTTTTATATATGTATCGTCCGAAAACTCATCACCCTTTTCGCTGACATCTTCCCATCCGTATGCTAAAATAGTATCACCGTCAGACAATTGAAGAGCTATGTAAAAATTGTCATCTTCAAGCCTCAATATATAGCTGTCTTTTATTTCGCTTACAGTATATCTGTTTACCCATGCAGAGTCATCGGAAAGATACCTTTCAATTTCTTCTTTGGAAATGTTTTCATTTTTCAATTCGCCTAAGAGCTCCCAGTCGTCATTTCCCGTCATTTTTGAATATAAACGGTAATCTGCCGAAATGCAGAATTGGATCGGCGGAGTTTTTTCCTCACCGTCATTGTAAATAATTTTACTTATATGATAATTAGCGCCCATAAGTTCTGCCTGTTTATTCAAAGGATCTGTTATAAGAATAAGCGTCGATAACAGAACAACCGCAACCGCCGCTATTATCATTAAGACAGTAGGCTTTTTCAGTTTTGCTATATTACGGATCCTTGCTTTTGTGCTTTCTTCTCCGAAAGTCAAAGGAGTAGCTGAATATGTACGCCTGCCTATTGAAAAATCAAGAAGAGATTGAGCGTAATCCGATTTTATATGATCCCCGAAATGCTTGATGACTGCTTCGTCGCAGCTCATTTCCATATCCTTTGTAAATAATGTAAATCCTATCCAGACAAAAGGATTAAACCAATGTAAACATAATGCAAAAAAGTAAACAGCTTTAACGATATGGTCAAAACGTTTGATATGATATTTTTCGTGACATATAATATATTTGCTTTCTTCTTCGGTTAAATTTGAAGGCAGGTATATTTTCGGAAAGATCAGCCCGATAACAAAAGGCGATGCGATCCCGTCGGCAATATAAATATTTTCATTTAAATTTACGGAACCGATCAGTTTTAATTTCAATTTGACCACACCGTATACGCTGTAGATAACAATAGCAGTTATACCGATCAACCAAATAATTAAAGGTATATTTATTTTATTTACAGTCAGATCTATCGGTTCATCATGTATCGTGCTTCCCACATGGACAGTCACATCGGACGGTGTTATCTCCGAAACGACGATATTGTCTTGCTGTATCGGCCCGATAATATCTTCAAGTTCCTCTTCTGTCATAGGCTTAGACTCGGTTATTTCTCTTATAGGTTCTGAAAATAAACCTACAAGAGAAAATTCCGAATATATATTTATCGGGCATAAAAGTCTGAATAATACAACTGCCCATAACGCATACGAAAAAACTTTAGGCATACGTTTGATGAAAAGCCTGAATATCATAACGAAAATAATCACTATTCCGCCGGAAAGACTCATTTTCAGAATCTGTTCAAAAATTTCATTGATCATATATGGATCCCTTTCCTGAAAGATAATAAACCCTTCACTCTTTCATTTTTGATATAAGCTCCTGCAGCTTCATTACATCTTCATCTTTCAGTTTCTTTCTTTTTGAAAATGCAGCCAGAAACGCAGGAAGAGAGCCGTCAAATGTTTCATTAATAAAATCCTCACTCTGTCTTGAGTAAAACTCATCTTTTGATATTATTGAACTTACAGTTCCTTCACTGTTTTTAAAAAGACCTTTTTCGCAAAGCCTTTTTATGATGGTGTATGTTGTTGTTCTTTTCCAGTTAAACTCTTTTTCGGCTATTTTAACAAGCTCTACCGTTGTTATGGGCTCGTTGCTCCATATAATATCCGCAAATTTAGACTCTATATTACCAATGTTCATAATGTATCTCCTTGTCTACAAGTTGTCGTCATATATAGTCTACACCATGTAGACAAGTTTGTCAAGTCTTTTTTTGTTATAAATCAAAAAGTTCGAAAATACTTTTTCGACAGTTCACACAACTGTTTTTTATATCTATTGACGGAAAATGAAAGATATGGTATACTTATCTGCAAACTTTTAAAGGTAGGGAAACAGCAGATATGGAAAACTCAGTCGATGTTCAGTCTGAAATAACATCGCAATCGTTAAACCACAATAATTATCGGCAGCTGCCCAATGAGCATCGTTCAGAAAACGCCGATAAAATAATCTTTTTTTATACATTTTTCTTAAGTCTCATTATGTTTGCAACAGTTCCTTTTGCGATCATTATAACGCATGAAACTGATTTCTGGGCAAACGTTTTTAAAATTATGACAACGCCTTGCAAGCTTGTTACAGACTATTTTGCGCTTGCCGGGCTTGGCAGTACTTTTTTCAATGCAGGTGTCTGCGGATTTATTTGTAATCTTATAATGGTCATAAGTAAGATCAAACCGAGTGCAACAACTTTTGCAGGCTACATGCTTGTTTTAGCGCATTGTTTTTACGGTCTGAATTTTGTAAATATGCTTTTACCGCTTCTTGGCGTATTTGTATATTGCAAGGTAATGAAAAAATCTTACAGGGCTAATTTTCATATATCGCTCTTTGCAACGGCAGTAGGCCCCTTTATCAGCGACTTTCTTTTCCGTTACACGATCAATAATACTTATGTTTTCGGCGAACCGAGAGTTACGGTGTTAGGCGTTATTCTCGCTGTTCTTTTCGGTCTTGGTTCGGGTTTTGTTATACCCGCCCTTCTCCCCGGCACAACGGCAATGCATAGAGGCTATAATATGTATAAAGCAGGGCTCGCTATCGGTATCTACGGTATTTTTGTCTATGCTTTTATGTATAAAACACTCGGTGTTGATGCCCCTTCCGTAATACCATTTGACAACCCGGAATATTACTCCATGCCGTATAAATACAGAGGATTTGTAAGCGTTTTTCTGATTTTCTTATTTACTTTTACGGTTTTTCTCGGTTATTTTCTTAACGGTAAAAATTTTCACGGATATCGCGCTTTAATTCACAGTACAGGTTACGGATTGGATTTTCTCGACAAATTCGGTATGCCTGTTTGTCTTATAAATATCGGCATATACGGTCTTTGCGCTGTTGCTTACCTTAATGTCATATTCGTTCTTCCCGAAATATTTCCGTTTTTACCGGAAGGCGCCGGATTTACCGGTTCAACTATAGGCGCAACTTTCGCTGCATTAACTTTTGCAGCGGACGGTCAGCATCCAAGAAACGTTTGGCCGATAGTCGCAGGTTACGGTCTGCTTTTCGTTACAATGATTACTCTTTGCACTATTTTTGAGCTTGAAATTCCTTGGACACTTTCAAGTCAGTCGTATATAAACGGTATAGCATTCGCAACCGGTCTTTGTACATTTGCAGGTAAGTACGGATGGAAAATAGGTATCGCAGTCGGATTCTTCGGCGCAATAATCTGTACTTCAACAACCGCAATGCACGGTGGTTTTGTGCTCTACAACGGCGGCTTCACAGCCGGCCTTACCGCTTTAGTAGTTCTCCCTATCCTCGACTTTTACAATATCAAACCTAAATATAAAGATGATGAATATACACATTAAATATTGAATAAACAGTAAATGAGCTCGGTATAAAACCGAGCTCATAATTTTTTTTATTTAATTTCTGTATCTGTTATTATTCGTTGAAGCGAATGTTTTTGCGATTGCTATAACGGAAAGGAATACTGCTAAAAGCAAAACGGAAACAAGTGAGATCGCAATAACGACAGGATCGATCATGTAGATCTCGAAAAGCTGAATGTCTTTGCAAATTGTCTCTTTGAGTAAAAGAACGATCACGTTGCCTGTTACGAATGCGCCGAACGTGAGTGAACTGAAATCGAGGAATGTGTCGATCAATATCATTCTCATTGAGTAGCCGACAAGTTTCTTGACATAATGAATATTTTCCTGCTTGGAAACGTAGTAGAAACAGAAAACCACTGCATTTATTACTATCATGATAAGAAGCATAAACAAAAGATCTGTCGGTGCTTCGACGGTCAATCGAGGCGTATAATCTCTTGTGTTTACCATTGCGGTTTCGGAGACGTGACGAGTGAAAACCTCTTCAAGCTTTGCAACAGTTGCTTCGTCTTTGCCGTCAAGAGTGTAAGAGCCTGCCGCACCGAATTTGATTGCACCTAATCTGATCGGCATAAGAACGGTCAAGTCAAGATTTGTTGCCTGATCTTCTTTACCCATAACACCGATGACCAAAAGGTCTTTATCAAGGTCCGGGCTATGGTAGATAGGCTCGTTATTTTCATTGAAAGTAACATATCTTTCGTAGATTTCTTTGCCTACAACTGCAATATATTCTCTTGAAAGAACATCTTCATGCGTAAAGAATCTGCCCTGAAGCATATTTACGGGATCGATGTAACCGTTGAAATATATGCCGCGTTCCTCGATATAATCTTCACCTCTGTATCCAATAGAAACATATCTGTTGATTATCGAGTCGGGTGCTTCTGCACCGATTTCGTCAAAGACTACTTTTATATTGGGAGCATCTTCCATTGCAAGTTGAGAAACCGATACC
>SVMP01000157.1 GCA_015067385.1 Oscillospiraceae bacterium
ATTTCGAGAAATTCTATCAGCTCGAAAACGTATTCCTTCCCTATAACCGTAACGGCGTTCTCTTCCCGAGAAAGATCAACGGCGAGTATTACATGCTCTCCCGTCCGAGTGATACAGGTCACACCGCTTTCGGCGATATCTTCGTAAGCCGCAGTAAAGACCTCACTTATTGGGGCAAACACCGTCATATCATGGAACCCGCAGGCTCCTGGCAGTCCAGAAAGATCGGCCCCGGTCCCGCTCCCATTGAGACGACCGAAGGCTGGCTTCTTATCTATCACGGCGTTCTTCAGAGCTGCAACGGCTTTGTTTATCATGCAGGCGCTGCTCTTCTTGACCTTGAACAGCCTTGGAAAGTTCTTTACAGAACCGACCCCTATATCATCTCTCCTCAGGAGATCTACGAATGTGTCGGCGACGTTCCGAACGTTGTATTCCCCTGCGCTACTCTTACCGACGCTGCAACAGGCCGTATAGCTATGTACTACGGTGCTGCCGATACCGTTACAGGTCTCGCTTTCATGCAGGTTGACGAACTCATCGACTTCATCAAAAACAATTCCATGAAGATCGAAAAACGTCCTCAGAGAGCTACGTGATCAATTTTTTAGAATGAACAAACAGCGTCATCGTTTTTCGGTGACGCTGTCTTTTGTAAGTGAAATATTATGACATACGAAAAATGCGAACTTTGTCCGCGAAAATGCGGAGTAAACAGAAATTTTTCCCGAGGCTTCTGTAAGGGCGGAGCTGTGGCAAGCGTTACACGTGCCGCAAAGCACTTCTGGGAAGAACCCGTCATCAGCGGTAAGAACGGCTCGGGGACAGTCTTTTTTTCGGGTTGTACACTCCGATGCGTGTTCTGTCAAAACCATGAAATAAGCAGAGAAAACGTCGGAAAAGAAGTCTCTGACGAAGAACTTGCAAATATCTTTCTCTCTTTACAGAATGACGGTGCCGAAAATATCAACCTCGTAAACCCCGTTCATTTTGCACCGAGTATAAAAAATGCCCTCCTTATCGCAAAACCGAAAATTCCGGTCGTCTGGAATTCCGGCGGCTACGAACGCGTCGAAACTCTTCGCGAAATGGAGGGACTTATTGACATTTATCTGCCCGATTTTAAATATCGCTCGGACGAAAAATCGTTTAAATATTCGGGTGTTTCCGACTATGCCGAAAATGCGGCAGCCGCAATAAATGAAATGTACCGACAGGTCGGGAACGTCGTTATCGAAGACGGAATGATGAAAAAAGGCGTCATCGTCCGTCATCTCGTACTGCCTTCAATGCCTTTGCAGTCCGTAAAAGCATTGAGATTTATCAAAGAAAATCTCCCCGACGGCGTATGGGTAAGCCTTATGGGACAGTATATCCCGACTGGCGACGTCAATTCAGAGAATTTCCCCGAGATCAACCGCAAAATAACGGTTAAGGAATACCGTACTGTTTTGAACGAGTACGAAGACCTCGGCTTTGACGGCTTTTGTCAGGAGCTCTCTTCCGCCGATGAGAAGTTTGTTCCGATATTGAACGATCAGTCGAATATCTTGGAAACGGCTCTCGAAACGAACTTATAAACAAAAAACGTTATCGCCGCATTTACACCTGCTTTGATGAGGTTGAACGGGATTATCGTCGGTATCATCATTGCGAGAACGGTTTCAAGAGGCGTTTTCATGAATATGGGCGTGAAAACAAGGTTCATTCCCGCCATGAGAACCGTTTGTATAACAGTGCCCAATGCAAGAGCGATCACGGCTCTTTTTATGCTTTTGCCTCGCTTGTATATCAGCCCCGCTGTTATAACAAAGCCGCCGGTCGCCGCAATATGCATTATAATGCCGATAATTCCGCTGCTTACGCTTACCGTTATTCCTTGAAGTACGCTTACCACAGCCGTCATCAGCAAGCCCCACCACGGACCGAAAAGGAACGTGGAGATCAGGATCGGAACGTCTGCCGGGTCGTATTCAAGAAACGGCGCTGTCGGAAACGGGATTCGGATAAGTACCATTAAAACGATGCTTAACGCCGACATAACACCGAGGGTCGTCAGCTGTTTTGTGGAAATGTTTTTTTTGCCGATACTGCCTTTTTTTGCTTTTACCGCAAGCGTTGCGGCAACTATTGCGACTGCGATAATAAATGCGGCAATCGCAAGTAACAGGTATTCTGTTGCGATCTTCATAATGAAAATCCTTTCAAAAAATAAAGTTCCCGAATGATTCGGGAACTTTTTTAACGCAAAAATACGCACTTCTGCCGTGCGTAGATCACTTCTGCCATCCGGACTGTACCGTCGGCAACGGAATTTCACCGTTTCGGCCTGCTTGCAGGTTCGTGGGCTGTAACCACCGGTCAGGGAATTTCGCCCTGCCCCGAAGAATCATTCGATTTTCCGTTATTATAGCACAAAGTCCGCTGTTTGTCAATATTTTACGTGATTTGGTGTGAATTTCCATTTAAATGTATAGATTAATTCACAAACTGCGCTTTACAAAACGCGGTAAATCTGTTATAATATACAGTAGGATATTATGGGGTATTATTGATATGTTAGATAAACTTAAAAGCATCAGCGAGCGTCTCGACGCCGTAAACGAAAAACTTATGGATCCCGAGGTAATTACCGATCAGGATCAGTATAAAAAATATATGAAGGAGCACAAGAATCTTTCGCCGATCGTTGAAAAATATCACGAATTTCTTACGGTGAAGGCTAACGTCGAAGAAGCCAGAGAGCTTATGGACGAAAATCTTGAGCCCGATTTCCGTGAGATCGTTGAAGAAGAATTCAAAACAGGTAAGGAGCGTCTTGAAAAACTCGAAGAAGAGATCAAGATCCTTCTGCTTCCCCGTGACCCCAACGACGACAAGAACGTTATCGTTGAGATCAGAGGCGGAGCAGGCGGCGAGGAATCCGCTCTTTTTGCAAATTCTCTTTACAGAATGTATTCTATGTATGCCGAGAAAAAAGGTTACAAGGTAGAGGTCCTTTCCATTAACGAAACCGAGCTCGGCGGTATAAAAGAAATAAGCTTCTCGATCGAAGGCGAAGGCGCGTACAGCCGTCTGAAATTCGAAAGCGGCGTTCACCGTGTTCAACGTGTTCCCGAAACCGAATCTCAGGGCAGGATCCACACCTCCACCGTCACCGTTGCCGTTCTTCCCGAAGCTGAAGAGGTAGAAGTCGATATAAATCCCGCAGATCTCATTATCGAAACACACCGTTCCGGCGGCGCAGGCGGTCAGCACGTTAATAAGACCGAAAGTGCCATAAGGATCATTCACGTTCCAACAAATACCATCGTTGACTGTCAGGACGAAAGAAGCCAGCATAAAAACAAGGAAAAGGCTATGAAGATCCTTCGTTCGAGGATCTATGAAAATATGCTTGCCGAACAGAACGCAAAGATCGCGTCCGACCGTCGTCTTCAGGTAGGCACGGGCGACAGAAGCGAGCGTATCAGAACATATAACTTCCCTCAGGGCCGTGTTACCGACCATAGAATAGGTCTTACTCTTTATAAGATCCTGCAGATAATGGACGGTGATCTTGACGAGCTTTTCGATACTCTCATCACGACCGATCAGGCTGACAAGCTTAAAGAGGGAACAGGCGAATAATCTTTTTTTGATCTGACATTGAAAGGAGCTTTTTGCGAAAGCGAAAAATGCGTGTAAAATGAAGAAAAAAGTGATTTTTATCATACTTTCCGTTATTGCCGTCATTCTTATCGGCGGCGTAATAACCGCTGTCGGCGCATTCAGTCCGATATGGCTCAAAACGTACGAAGACGTTTACAATATGAAATTCGGTCTGCCTTTTGCTTTTGCCGAACAGACAACGGATCTTGTTTTTAACAACGACTATTTCCCGCGTTATTTTGCTCCTCAATATTTCCACGAGGCTTTTGAAACGGTATTCCTCCCCGATATGTTTATCTTTTCTTTACTTGTCAATATCGTAATTGCAGCCGTTATATATATCGGTATTTATTTTATCCACCGTTCATACAGAAAAAAACACCCCAAAAAAACAAACAACAAACGAAAAAAGACCGAATATGTCCCCGTATTCGATCAATAATAATTAAAGAAACGAGAGGTACAGATGCCCCGAAGTATTTACAGTCCGATCGGGGGAAAACCTGCATGGCAAAACATCACAAGATCGGATTATGCAAACATACGAAAATATTCTCAAAAGCGTAAAAAACGCTCTGCATTCGCAAAATTTGCGATGCGAACAGTTAAAAAACTCAAAATAGATAAATTTTTAAAAAATATTTATCCGTTTATCGAGTATCTTGTGGAGAAAGCTTTGCCGGAAAATTCATCGTTTTCCGTTAAACCGAAGTTTTCATATCTTCAGCATACAAGCTTTTTTTACAGAACTGTATATCTTTTCCGCCATTCCGCAAAAGTTTTATGTTTAATTTTTCTCGGTATTTTAAAAACCGTTATGCCGATAATAATTCCTACCGCGGGCGTTGCGCTCGTTGCCTTTTCAATATGGGCGGCGAGTACTCATGCCATCGCTCTCGATGTCCGCATCGGAAACGAACATATTGCTTACGTGAGCGACCAGCAATCGTTTGACGATATACGCGCGTCCGTCGAAGACCGGATACATGCATCGGGCGAAAGTGAATACATGATGGAATCTATCCCGACTCTGAGCTTTGTCATTATCGAAAAAGATCAGTTTACGGACAGCTCGGTCATCGCCGAAACGCTTTATAACAGCTATCA
>SVMP01000158.1 GCA_015067385.1 Oscillospiraceae bacterium
TACGGCGAAGACGTGCGTGACTGGGGCGGCGCATACGCAGTATACCGCGGCCTTACCGAGGCTCTCCCGTATCACAGACTCTTCAACGCTCCCATTTCCGAATCCGCTATCGTAGGTTCCGCAGTTGGTTACGCTATGGCAGGTGGCCGCGCTATCGTTGAACTTATGTACTGCGACTTTATCGGTTGCGCAGGCGATGAAATCTTCAACCAGCTCGCTAAATGGCAGTCTATGAGTGCCGGCCTCCTTAAGATGCCCGTTGTTGTACGTGTTTCCGTTGGTTCTAAATACGGCGCACAGCATTCTCAGGACTGGACTTCTCTCTGTTCTGCTATCCCCGGTCTTAAATGCGTATTCCCCGTAACTCCTTACGATGCTAAGGGTCTTATGAATGCTGCTCTTGCAGGCACCGACCCCGTTATCTTCTTCGAAAGCCAGAGAGTTTACGATATCGGCGAACAGTTCCACGAAGGCGGCGTACCCGAAGGATACTATGAAGTTGAAATCGGCGAACCCGACATCAAGAAACAGGGTAGCGATATCACCATCCTTACCGTTGGTTCTACTCTTTACACTGCTCTTAAAGCAGCTAAAGAACTTGAAGAAAAATACAACATCTCCGCAGAAGTAATTGACGCACGCTCCATCGTTCCCTTCAATTACGAAAAAGTTATCGAAAGCGTTAAGAAGACAGGTAAGATCCTTCTTGCTTCCGATGCTGTTGACCGCGGTTCTGTTCTCAAGACCATGGCTTCCAACATCGCTGAACTTGCATTCGATTACCTCGACGCTCCTCCGGTCGTTGTCGGTTCCAGAAACTGGATCACTCCCGCATACGAGCTCGAACAGCACTTCTTCCCGCAGGCTGACTGGATCATCGACGCTATCCACGAACGCATCATGCCTATCGCAGGCTATACTCCCGTTCGTAACTTCACTGATGGCGAACGTATCCGTCGCGAAAAACTCGGTGTATAATTTCTATATATATAACAACAACGTGCCTTCGGGTGCGTTGTTGTTATGCTTTATTTTAAAGCCGAATTTGAACAATATTCGAACAATCGCTGTTTGCTCTTGATTTAATTATATTTATATGATATAATACCAAAGTTCGCAGATTGCGAATAAAAAACTTATAATTTATCAGAATTACGCACACGCAGTATATCCGACGAGGTGCGATCTGCAGGAAGCATATCGTTGTCGGTTCAGCTACGTGGTGGTATCAACTGAAAAAAGGAGAAAAAAATGGCAGTAGTATCCATGAAACAGCTTCTTGAAGCCGGTGTTCATTTCGGACATCACACAAGAAGATGGAACCCCAAAATGGCCGAATATATCTTCACCGAAAGAAACGGTGTATATATCATCGACCTTCAGAAAACAGTTAAGAAAATCGAAGAAGCTTACGATTTCGTTCGTCAGCTCTCCGAAAACGGTGAAACAGTTCTCTTCGTAGGCACAAAAAAACAGGCTCAGGATTCTATCCGCGAAGAAGCTGAAAGAGTAGGCATGTACTACGTTAACGCTAGATGGCTCGGCGGTATGCTTACAAACTTCACAACCATCAAAACTCGTATCGATCGTCTTGCTCAGCTTCGTAAAATGGAAGAAGACGGCACTTTCGAACTTCTCCCCAAGAAAGAAGTTATCAAACTTAACCTCGAAATCGAACGTCTCGAAAAATACCTCGGCGGTATTAAAAACATGAAGAAACTCCCCGGCGCTCTCTTCATTGTTGACCCCCGCAAAGAACGCAACGCTGTTGCTGAAGCAAGAAAACTTAATATTCCCATCATCGCTATCGTTGACACAAACTGCGATCCCGATGAAGTTGACTATGTAATTCCCGGTAACGATGACGCTATCCGTGGCGTTCGTCTTATCTCCGGCACTATTGCTAACGCTATTCTCGAAGGCAAACAGGGCGAACAGCTCTCCGACAGTGCTGAAGAAACCATGGCTGAAGCAATTGCTGATGCTGAATAATTAAAGGAGGAATATAACAATGGCAAACATTTCCGCTAAAGACGTTCAGGCTCTCAGAGAAAGAACCGGCGTAGGCATGATGAAGTGCAAAGAAGCTCTTATAGCTACCGAAGGTGATCTTGAAAAAGCCGTTACATTCCTTCGTGAACAGGGCCTTGCAGTTGCTGCTAAAAAAGCAAGCAGAATTGCTGCTGAAGGTATCATCTCTCTCTACAATGACAACAATGTCGGCGTTCTCGTTGAAGTTAACTCTGAAACCGACTTCGTTGCTAAAAACCCCACATTCAAAGAATTCGCTGACGGCATTGCTAAAGTTGTTGCTGAAAACAACCCCGCTGACGTTGCAGCTCTCCTTGATATGAAATTCCCCGGTTCAGATCTTACCGTTGAAGATATGCGTAAAGAAAAGATCCTTGTTATCGGTGAAAACATCAACATCCGTCGTTTCGCTCGCGAAGAAGGCGCTACTTTCTGCTACAGCCACGGCAACGGCAGAATCGGTGTTCTTGCTAAATTCGAAAGCGAAGGCAACGGTGATTTCGCTGTAAATGCAAAGAACGTTTGCATGCAGATCGCTGCTATGAACCCCGCTTATAAGTCTAAAGAAGACGTTCCCGCTGAAATCGTTGATAACGAAAAAGAAATTCTTCTCGCTCAGATCAAAAACGATCCCAAGCAGGCTAACAAGCCCCAGCAGGTTATCGAAAAGATGATCAACGGTAAAATTTCTAAGTATTACGCTGAAAACGTTCTTCTCGAACAGGCATTCTTCTTTGATGAAACCGCTACCGTTGGTAAGACCCTCGAAAACGCTGGTCTTAAACTCGTTTCCTACACCCGTTTCGAAAAAGGTGAAGGTATGCAGAAGAAAGAAGATAACTTTGCAGCTGAAGTTGCAGCTATGGCTAATAAATAATTTCATTCATAATTTAAATATTTTACGATTTTCACATATTCGGAGGTGTGAACATGCCTAACATTAAATCCGCTAAAAAACGTGTTAAAGTAATTGCTACCAAACATATGCAGAATAAGATCCAGAAAACCGAAATGAAGTCTTCTCTTAAGAGACTTGCTGCTCAGATTTCTGAAACCAAAGATGCAAACCTTCTTAGCGAAGCTTACAAGACCATCGACCAGGCTGTTGCAAAAGGTCTTCTTCATCGCAACACTGCAGCTCGTAAAAAAGCTCAGTTCGCTGCTATGGCTAAATAAGTTAATAAATTGTTTTTTAAAGCGATCCCGATTTTCGGGGTCGCTTTTTTTATGTTTAATTATTGACAAATTCTTTTTATCATGATATACTTTGTTAAATGAAACAAGTTGACATATCGATAAAGGTAGCATCTATGAATATATTATTAATTCTTGTTGACCAATGGAGAGCCGAATGCCTCGGTTCATTAGGTAAAATGCCTGTTAAAACGCCGAATCTTGATAAACTCGCATCGGAGGGTGTTCTTTTTACAAATGCCTATACTCCAACACCTGTCTGTGCCCCTGCGCGTCAGTCTCTTCTTTGCGGAAGACAGCCCGATAGTTTTGGTGCTCTTTGGAATTACGGTCTCGGCGGCATAGGTTCTCTTAAACCGAACAGTGATTTCTGGCCGCAAAATCTGAAAAAATCAGGTTATACAAATGCATATTTCGGACAGTGGCACGCTTCGGAAACAGCTTCTGCTCTTGATTTCGGCTACGATTATTATCTTCCCGAAAGTGCTGTACGTGAAGAAATTCAGAATAAATACGGAAATATTCCTTATAAGAACGGCTGGTTCGGTGACAACAGTCCTGTCGATTACCGTGATGCTGTACCGCATCGACTCGCACAGTTAACAGGGGAGTGGATCGAAAAACAAACAACTCCTTGGCACGTCTGGTTCGATCTTTCTGTTCCGCATCTGCCATGTCGTCCGTCTGAACCGTTTTCGTCAATGTATAAGCCCGAAGATACTGTTCCTTGGGACAGTTTCGGAGATACGTTTGAAAATAAACCGTATATTCAGAAGCAACAGATACATAATTGGCATCTCGAAAACATGACCTGGAACGATTTTGCGCCCACTGTTGCACGTTATTATGCGATGATGTCGCAGATCGACGATGCTGTCGGAAATCTCATCAAAACCCTTGAAAATAAAGGAATTCTTGACGATACTCTTATTGTTTTTACATCGGATCACGGCGATACGTGCGGCGGTCACGGCATGATGGATAAGCACTATATCCTTTACGATGATGTTACACATGTTCCGCTCATTGTACGTTATCCGAAAGCGTTCGAACAGGGGATTGTATGCGAGGAATTTGTCTCGAACTGCCTCGATTTTGCTCCGACAGTCGAAACTCTTGCATCTCTTGAACCTGCTGGTGTTCGCCACGGTGTGTCTTTGATGGATACTATTGCAGGTAAAAATCCCGAAAAATTCTCGATTTCAACATCTAACGGACAACAATTCGGCTTGTTTACACAGCGCTCTATCAGAAATCACCGTTATAAATTTATTTGGAATTTAACAGATATTGACGAGTTTTATGACCTTGAGCTTGACCCAGGGGAAAAAGTTAATAGAGTAAACTGTGAAGAATATTTTGATATTATGAAAGAAATGAAAGGGCAGTTGAAACAGGCGCTCAAACGCAGAAATGATCCGTTCTGTAACGGTTGGGTAGATTGGCAACTGGATAAATGAAAATTGTCGCCGATTGGGGTTTATTATCTCAATCGGCACAATTTTGTCAAAAATAAAATGT
>SVMP01000159.1 GCA_015067385.1 Oscillospiraceae bacterium
CGCAACAATGTATGGGGGGACTATGCAAGAACCATTATTTTGGAGGATGGTATAGTCATCATGGATCCTGTAAAGGTTCTCAACGAGCAGTGGCAGGCAGGACTTCTAATGGAAACGCAGCTTCATGAAGCGATGCGTTCGTTCGTATGTCAAGATACTACATTTGAGGACTTGTTCTTCTATATCAATGATACAATTAAAGACAACGGCTATGTAAACCTTGATTTTCTTGGTAACTTGGGCCACTCCATTGTTTGCGAAAAGAGTCAGCGGATATATATTGAAAAAGGAAATAAAACAAAACTCTCCGAAGTAGATGCTTTCACTTTCGAACCACATATTTGCTTACATGGTGGAAAGTATGGCTATAAAATGGAAAACATTTACACTTTTGAGGGTAATAGGTTAATAGAGCTTTAATTCTTATATGGAGGCATGCCCATGAAAGCGATATTTGGGGACTTTGACGGAACGCTTGTTCACAGAAACAATGAATCATTCTATGCTCTAAAGGAAGCGTTGCAGCTGAATAACTATGTGATCGAAGACTCCGAGATTCAAGCAGCACTTAATTGGGCGCATCCTTGGAATCACTGGGAGACCTCTTATGAAAATGAAACCGGCGAAAAATGGTGGGATCGCTTATTCTCTAAACTCAGTGGTTTTTATGAACGGTACGGGGTTACGGAAGTGGATAAGGTAAACAGTGCATACAAAAAGCGTATTTTGTCGTTCACCTGCTACACGGTCTTTGACGATGCAGCAACGGTCCTGGAATACTGCAAAAATCTGGGATACCATAATTATCTTATTTCCAATAACTATCCCGAGCTTCCCCAGGCGGTTGCGCAGCTTGGACTGGATAAGTTCTTTTCCGGCTATATGATTTCTGCTGATATTGGGTATGAGAAACCCCGACCGGAGATTTTCCGGCAAGCAATCACAATGGCGGGTAATCCCGAAATTTGCTATATGGTAGGAGATAACCCGGTAGCAGATATCCGTGGCGGTAAAGTTGCTGGCATGAAAACAATCCTTGTTCACTCCGCTAAAGGTCCGTCTATAGATGCTGATCACAACTGTGAAAGCTTGACAGAGATTATGGAGATTATCAAATAGCGAAACGGATAGTCTGAGACCATGTTTAGGCACCGTGCTATCGTTGACTTGTTATGATATAACTGTTCTCAAGGAACACAACCTTTACATCCCCCTTTATATTAAACCTCAAAGCCATTTGAAGATTTGGTACGAGCCAAGTATCACTTGCCGGAAAAGCATAACGAAATTTTTTTCACCGATTTTTCGGGGAGTTGATACCATTTCTCTGACAATAAACGTATTTTGTAATTATGGGAGAGTATTTATGAACATCCGAAAAGCAATCCCAACAGACGCAGAGGCGTTAAAGGTATTATATTTTGAACATCTGACCAAGTACCCTCCGACTGAAGAACAGGACATGTCTTTGTGGAAAAAGATGCTTGATAAATTTGAAAAAGATGAGAATATGTACTTACTTGTGCTTGAAGAAGATAATCAAGTGGTCTCATCTGTTCAAATGTCTATTATCGAAAGCCTTACCCACAATGTCAGACCTTTTGCCGTCATTGAAAATGTAGTAACTCACGCTGATTATCGTAATAAAGGATATGCTTCTCGTTTGCTTGAGCGCGCAACGGAAATTGCCAAAGAAAAGAATTGCTACAAACTGTTCCTTGAAACCGGTTCCAATAAGGAAAGTACGCTGAATTTTTATCGTAAAAACGGTTTTGAGATCGATAAAAAGCATTCCTGCTTAAAATGGCTGTAAAAAAATACTCTTTATTTCAAACATAGTATTTGTGCAGAAGTTGTCTGCACAAATTTTATATACAAATCAAATACTGTAATGGGAGCGTATTGACAAAAAGTGCATTTTATGGTAATATCCTTTATGTAGAGTTGAGGGCGGATTTAATGAAAAATAGATCTGTTTGAAAAATTCTACAAACTCAGGTCAGTTCTTTAGTTTTACAGAAGACACGTATGGGAGCAAAATTATGAATTATAAAAACGATTTAATAACAAACATTCTTCCTTTCTGGCTCGATAATGCTATCGACGAGGTTAACGGCGGAATATTTACATGCCTTGATAAAAAAGGCAATATCTATGGTCGTGATAAGAGCGTTTGGTTTCAGGGCCGTGCTTTGTGGTCCTTTTCAAAAGCGTATAATGTCATAGAAAAAAATCCGAAATATCTCGAAGCGGCAAAGAAAATATATTCTTTTCTTGATGCTTGCACCGATACCGACGGCAGAATGTATTTTACGGTCACTGAGGACGGCAGAGGATTGCAGAAACGCCGTTATTATTTTTCCGAAACTTTTGCCGCGATAGGTTGCGCCGAGCTTTATAAAGCAACGGGTGATGAAAAAGTAAGAGCCGATGCCGAAAAATATTTCACGGTCGCCTACGAATGCTTTACGGGTGTTCGTAAAAATGAACCTAAGATCGATCCCGAAAACCGCTCTATGAAAGCGCTTTCTCCCGTTATGATCATGCTTTCAACGGCGCAGACCATGCGTTCGATGAATGATGTAAACAAAGAAAAGTATAATGTGATCTGCAAAGAGTGTCTTGATGAGATCCTTCACGGCGGTTTTCTTACCGAAAAGGCACTTCTCGAAAGCGTTAATCTTGACGGTACTTTCTCCGATACAATGAGCGGCAGAACTGTAAATCCCGGTCACTCCATGGAGGCAGCATGGTTCGTTATGCTCGAAGGTATGCTTACAAATAATCAGGAAGCTATTGACGCAGGCAAACGTATTATCGACATCACTCTACCTCTCGGCTTGGACGAAAAACACGGTGGGCTTATTTCGTTTACCGATGCTTGCGGTCATCCGCCCGTACAACTTGAATGGGATATGAAACTGTGGTGGCCTCAGTGTGAAACAATGATCGCGATGCGTATGGCTTATCAGCTTTTCGGCGAAGAAAAGTATAACGATTGGTATAAATGTTTTGAATCATACTGTGAAAAGTATTTTGTTGACGATTCTGACGGCGAATGGTACGGCTATCTTCATTACGATAACAGCGTTTCAACTACTCTTAAGGGCAATATCTTCAAGGGTCCGTTCCATATTCCACGTCTCTATATAATGATGGCGGTTATGGATGCAGACGGAAGCATTTTAAGATATGCAGAGTGATCCGTTGAGTTAAATGTTTAATTAAAAAAACGAGCTAACTGATTTTTGTCAGTTAGCTCATATTTTTATTCTGTTATTTTATCGGTATCCAAACGAGCATATCGGTCTCGCCTCTGTTTTCCATACCGTAGTAGGGGATGAATTTGATCTTTCGTGCTTCGTATTTAACTGCATTAACATTGGAATAAAGGTTTCCGTTATGAACTTTTGCATAGCCGTCAACGGTAATTGTGGGCAGACTGAAATAATTGTCCGGTTGAACGTCAAACACAGTATCGGTATTAACGCAAAGACCGAAAATATCGCAATTGTTATCAACTTTTTCAACGCAATAAACGACGGGGCCGAGCATAAGAGCGGTCTTGCCTGCGTTTTCGTGAACAGCGGGCGCAGAAACAACAAATCTCGGAGCCATGTTGAAATCGAGGTCGATAACTTCCGTAGCATCAAAATAAGCATAGCCGTCTTTTATGATGTAAGAAGCGGATGCATCAAATTTTTCGCACCAACCGGGAACACGTACCGCAATTTTCTTGTAATTGCCTTTAACGGTGAGTTTTACCTTGCCATCGGAAGGATAAAGGGTATTCTGACGGATCTTTTTGCCGTCAAATTCTGTTGAACTGTTCATGTAGTGATGAACATAAAGAGTGTCATCGTCTTCTGTATAGAGAAAATCACCGATAGAGTTTATGTAACGCAAAATGTTCGGAGGACAGCAGGAGCAGCCGAATACCTTGACTCTCTGTGTGATAGGATAACGTTCTTTCTGCTTTGTTGCAGGGTTTTTATTGTGGTCCGCAAGATCAATGGTCAAGGGGTTTTCATAGAAAAATTCGTCGCCTTTGATCGAAACGCCTGAAATACTGCCGTTGTACATAGCCTGTTCAGCAATATCTCCGTAAATACCGCTGGGCTTGATCTTTGACAGTCTCTGACAGAAAAGAGAGAGAGCAAGAGTTGCGCATGTTTCGGTATATGCAGGCTCATTTTTAAGGTCATAGTCAACTGTAAATGCTTCACCTATGCATGAAGAACCGATGCCGCCCGTAACATACATACGTTTTTCCGCAACGTTATGGAAAATAGTATCGCAAGCCTTGAAAAGTTCTTCATCACCGCATTCGAGAGCGAGGTCCGCCATTGCCATGTAAAGATACATCGCACGAACAGAGTGTCCTTCTGCGGTCGTTTGTTCTCTTACGGGAAGATGATCCTGTGCATAACGGTTTGTCATCCAATCGCGTAATCCTGCAATATCAAGCTCGTTATTTCCTCTGTTGTCAATGAAAAATTTGGAAAGATCGAGATACTTCTGTTTTCCTGTCAAACGGTAAAGCTTGACAAGGGCAAGTTCGATCTCTTCATGACCGGGGGTCATAAATTTAGCGGTCTTTTCTTCAACAAAAACTTTTATAACGTGATCAACATATCTTTCAACAAGTCCGAGAAGCTTGTCTTTGCCTGTTGCATGATAGTATGCAACTGCGGCTTCTATCAGATGAC
>SVMP01000160.1 GCA_015067385.1 Oscillospiraceae bacterium
ATTCGCTATATACCAATTTTTCAAAACGGTACTTTCTTCGATAATACCGATTTTTATTACATTACCGCCCGATGCTTTCACTACATCCTTTGCGTGATCGAGAAGCAGTTTTCCAAATCCGTTGTGTCGGTACTCCGGTAACACAGCAAGGTTGTGAAGCTCAAAGGCATTGTCGCTTTCTTTAGAGAGCGACATATATCCGATAATTTTCTTACCGGCATATAATGCGTACATATTCCACCCCCAATTCTTCTGTGTTTCAAGAAAAGAAAGAGGGATAAAACTCGTATGCTTTGGACAGTTTTCTTTCGTCAATCCAAACTGATCTGCCACAGTACGGAAACTTTGATGAATGACATCCAGGCACTCTTGCAGCTCGTTCTGTTCAACCTCATAAATCATCGGCAAGGAAACGCCCGCTGGATCGAATGTTTCGCTTACTGTCTTTTTGAACATTGCCAGAGCCGGTGCGCCCTCCATGGTGATTCGTTCTCCTGTGTCGCAGTAACCGGCACTCTGATAGCATTTGCGGTTCTTCTCCATGACTTCCGGGAAGTCAACGTAATAAAAGTCTGCATCAGCAAACTCTTTCTCACAGAGCAGAATAGCTTCTCGTGCGATTCTTTTGTTTTGATAGTCCGGGTGAATGTAAACTCGTGCCAGGTAGTATTCACCCACGCCGATCTCATCGGTAGGACTTCGTTTTCCGTACAGACGATAGAAGATACCACCAACAATTTTTCCATCAAGCAAAATTGTGAAATGACGGTTGAACTTGTTTAGTCTGCGAAGAATATCTTCCGAACCTCTGAGAAACGGGTTTCCTTCATCATGGAATTTTTCATATAAAGGCTTAAACGCTGCTTTCTGTATTTGAGATAATTCCTCGGCTTCCGAGGCAGTTGTGATTTTAATTGATATATTCATAACTCTATTCCTTTCTGAAAATGTCAAGCGTATGATGTGAGTAACCTACCATATCCGATCTTTCGCAAGTTGCAAGATGATATTTTATATAGATATCATACATTCGATCGTCCATGTTGTCCACCGTTTCTCTCATGTGGTTCGTGTATCCGTCGGAGGCAACGAAATGAAGCTGTGTTACGTTAAATTGGGAACGGAGTTTATCTATATCTTCTTTTCTGTGAAGCTCAAAAATATCCCACGGATTAGAGAAGGTGTCAAATGTTTCTGTGTTGAGCATACATTTCTCGATAATATTATAGATCTCGCCACGAATAAAACCATACGACAAAATGCTTGCATCACCCATACAGTAAGCGGCAAAAACAACACCGTTTTTCTTTGTAACTCTGATTGCTTCGGATAAAGCTTTCAGTTTATCTTCTGTAGTGAAAAGGTGATACATCGGACCGAGTAGCAGAGTGATGTCATAGGTATTATCCTCAAACATAGATAGATCCATTGCATTGCCTTGGGTGATAGTAACTGTTTCGCCGGGGATAGTGTTCTGTTTGAAAATCTCAATATTGTGTTCAACGAGTTCCACCGCATCCACACAATAACCCTTTTGAGCCAAAGCATGACTGTAGCGACCGGTTGCGGCACCGATTTCTAAAACTCTCATGCCCGGTTGCAGATACTTTTCAATATATTTCATTGTTGTGATGTATTCGATCATGCCGTGTTTTGATATCAGACGTCCGTTCTCGTCATATCTCTCATAATAATTTGTTAAATAATCTTTTGTTTCCATCTTGAAACCCCCTAATGAAAGTATAAAAAAACAGTGCAAATCGAAAATCTCTTCGACTTGCACCGTCATAATCTAAAAATCTTATAATCCTACAAAAGGTTATACTGAATTTTGGGTACGACAATACAAGCCCGACCGATACCAATAAATAGTATCTACGCCGTGCATAGGGGCATTATTAACGTTGAGAACGAAATTCTTAACTGCCATTGTCGTAGTCCTTTCGGAAAATTTCAGTGATTATATCATATTTTTTTGATTTTGTCAATACATCCGCTGTTTTTTCTCTGAAATTCAATTATCCGTATTTTCGATATTGGAAACGGCTTTATAGATCTCCTGCATTTTACAGTCCGTTTCTGCGATCGTCTCTGCACATTCCAGAAGCTTTGCCTTTATCTCGGGAGGAATATTTTCGGGATTTTTGTATTTCAGTTCGTGCTCGAGGCTTGCCCAGTAGTCCATCGCGATCGTTCTAATCTGTATTTCAACATTTACGTGTTCTGTTCTGTCCGAGAAAAAAACAGGAATGTTCACTATCATGTGAAAACTTCTGTAACCGTTTTCTTTCGGGTTTGCGATGTAGTCTGTTACTTTAACGACGGTGACATCGCTTTGCCCGGAAAGTAATTTGTATATGGTATATATATCATCGATGTATTGGCAGATAACTCGTATGCCTGCAATGTCCGTTATTTCTTCCTGAATTTTTAAGTAACTGAAATCCCCGAATCCTTTCTTTATCATTTTGGAAATAATGCTGTTCGGTTTTTTCAGACGGCTTTGTATGCTGTGAATAGGGTTACGTTTATATCTGTAATTAAACTCGTCGTCAAGTATTTCAAGCTTTGTTCGCACTTCTTTTATTGCGGCATTATATATGTTTTGGATTGTAAGGTATTCCTGAAGGATCTTTTCTACGTCGTTTGGGTTGATTCTTTTAAATGCGTCTTTTAACAGTTTCGCTTTCTCGAAATCTGTGCTGTTTTTGTTTTCCATAGCGGTCCTCCTGAGCTGTTTTACAAAATAATTATAACACAAAATCAATCGTAATGTGTGAACTATAGTTAACGATTTGGTGTTTGTTGTAATAAAATATTTGTATGGCAAAATTATTTTTAACTGTTGACAAAAGAATGTAGTTGTGGTATAATCAAAATGTATAGTTGAAATTAATTCAAACTTGATTATAAAAATATGAAGAGGTGCTATTATGAAACTTCGTCCTCCCGCAACTCCGCTTATAACGGTAGATCCGTTTTTCTCTGTTTGGTCTATGAATGATAAACTTACCGATGACAACACTAAACATTGGACCGGTAAACAGAACTCCATCCTCGGCACCGTCACTATCGACGGCGAAGAATACGGCTTTATGGGCAAGACAGGTAAAGATAATCTTAAACAGGTTGCCTGTGATGTTGAAGCGATGACTACACGATATGTGTTCGAGCATCCTAAACTTCGCCTTTTTGCTACATTCTTTTCTCCTCTTTTAATGGATGATCTTGATGTTCTTTCTCGCCCCGTTTCTTATCTTTATGTTCAATATTCTTCTCTTGACGGAGAAAAACACGATGTACGTGCGAAAATTCTCGTTTCCGAAGAGATCTGTCTTAACGAAAAGGGTCAGTCTCCCGTGGTTACTGAAATATTCGATATTGAAGATGATATCGTTTGTGCAAAAATGGGTAATTCCGTTCAGAATGTTCTTAATAGAAGCGGTGACGATCACAGGATCGACTGGGGTTATTTTTATCTTTCAACAAATGCTGAAAATAACGATGCGTATGCCTTTAACTGTGATGAAAACAATATGACGTATGTTAGTGTCAGCGGCGATGTTTGTGATTGCTGCGGTGCGATGTTTACGTTTGCTTACGATGATATTTCTTCAATAGAATATTTCGGAGAAAAACTTAAATCGTATTGGAATAAGGACGGTAAAACTATCGAAGAAGCTATTGTTGAAGCTTTCGATGAATTTACGGGTCTTTATGCCGATGCTAAGATAACATCCGACGATCTTTTTGCCGATGCTGTTGCCGCAGGCGGTGAAAAATATGCAGAGATCCTTTTGCTCGCCTACAGACAGACGATAGCGGCTCATAAAGTTGCAGTCGATGAAAACGGCGAAATTCTCTTTATTTCCAAGGAATGTTTCTCCAACGGTTGTGCTGCAACGGTTGACGTAAGCTATCCGTCTATTCCCATTTATCTTTATTATAATCCCGAACTCATAAAAGGCATGATGCGCCCCATACTTCGTTTTGCAAAGAGCGATAAGTGGAAATTTGATTTTGCACCTCACGACTGCGGTCAATATCCTCTTGTAAACGGACAGTGCTACGGCTCTCTCGATTCCGAAGAATATCAGATGCCTGTTGAAGAATGCGGCAATATGCTTATAATGCTTGCAAATGTATGCCTTGCGGAAAACAGCGCCGATTTTGCAAAAGATGATATTGATCTTTACAAAAAATGGGCTTCTTATCTTCTTAAATACGGTAGAGATCCTCAGAATCAACTTTGTACAGACGACTTTGCAGGTCATCTCGCTCACAACTGCAATCTCTCTCTGAAAGCTGTTATGGGCCTTGCGGGACTTTCCATTGTTTTCAATATGCTCGGTGAAGACGAAGAGGCTGATTATTATTACGAACAAGCTATTAATATGGCTATCGAATGGACAGAAACTGCATGTGATGACAACGGCGGTTACCGTCTCGCGTTCGACAGAGAAAATACTTTCAGCATGAAATACAATATGATATGGGATAAACTTTGGGGTACAAATCTCTTCCCGCGTCAAGTCGTAAATGCCGAACTTGCTTCCAATGAATCTCACATTCGTCCCTACGGTCTTCCCCTCGATTCCCGTGCCGAATACACGAAAGCCGACTGGCTCGTATGGACTGCGGCTCTTTCTTCCGACCGCACCCGTTTTGAAAAATTT
>SVMP01000005.1 GCA_015067385.1 Oscillospiraceae bacterium
ATTGTCAAAATTTGGTCGAAATACTTGACAAAAGCACAATTTAGTGCTATACTTGAATAAAATAAATGACTGTCAAAAGGTACACCTTATGACAGTCATTTCCTGTTTTTTGTATTGTTTATAAGTCTGTATTCTCTCAGGCGGCGGTAAAAGGTCGATTCGCTTATATTGCATTGTTTTAGTGCTTCGGATATTGTAATTTGTTTTTTCTCCCATACTTTGATTATTTTTTCAAAGTCTTCGGGGAGAACTGCGGTAGGTCTGCCGAAAATCACACCTCTTGCTTTTGCGGCGGCAATGCCTTCGGCTTGGCGTTTTCTGATGTTTTCACGTTCGTTTTGTGCGACAAAAGACAGAATTTGTAATACTAAATCCGCAATAAATGTTCCCATCAGATCTTTGCCGTTTCGTGTATCTAGCAACGGCATATCTATCACGCAAATATCTACGCCTGACTCTTTTGTCAGAATACGCCACTGCTTTTGTATCTCTTCATAGTTGCGACCGAGTCTGTCGATGCTTAAAATATAAAGAATATCTCCTGGCTGCAGTTTTTTGACAAGCCTTTTATATTGCGGACGTTCAAAATCCTTTCCCGATTGCTTGTCCATATAAATATTATTTTCCGAAATTCCTATCTCGTGCATTGCATCAAGCTGTCGGTCCTCGTTTTGGTCGGTACTTGAAACTCTTATGTATCCGTAATTATTACCCAATTTTTATTCCTCCGTTTTTTATAATTACCTCATACATAATTTTATAATATTTTTCGTGAGAATTTTCTCAATTTTACATAAAAAAGAACGATGCCATGTCGTAAGACAGAGCACCGTTCTTTTTTTATCCCATACTCCTTTTCAAGTTTTCTATTATCTTTTTTTCTCGCCGTGAGACCTGCACTTGCGTCATGCCGAGGATATTTGCGGTCTCGACCTGCGTTTTTGCCGAGAAATAGCGCAGGGCTATCAGCTTTCTGTCAGCGCCGTCAAGCCTCGAAAGCGCTTCTTTTAAGGCGATCATATCGATCTGCGAGGTCTTTTCTTCCGCCGCAACACGTTCCGAAAGCGGAAGCTCGTCGTTTTCCGATTCATCGAGAGATGTCGGATAAATACCCGATTCGAGCGCCATTATAACGTCTTCGGATGTAAAACCCGTCGCCGCACAAAGCTCGGATACCGTCGGCTCACGTAAAAGCGAAACCGAAAGGCGAGCCGCCTCCTTTTTTATCCTGAAGTATTTCTCTTTTATCGAACGGCTGACCTTTACAGCGCCGTCATCCCGTAAAAATTTACGGATTTCGCCGATTATGAGCGGAACGGCGTATGTTGAAAACATTAACCCCCTTTCCGTATCAAAATTTCGTATTGCTTTCAGCAGACCGATAGAGCCGATCTGACAGAGGTCTTCCCAATCGACACCGACAGCCGTCATACCGGAAAAACGGTAGGCTATCGAGCGAACAAGCCCCATGTTAGATTCCAGAAGCTCTTTTTCGGCTTCATTTTCGCCGTTTTTCAACTTCTCCAAAAGCTGACTGTTTTTATCCATCAGCTTCGTCTGACAATGGTTTTCTCCATCAAAACAGTCGTTCCCTTGCCCTCCGATGAGCTTATCCTGAACTTATCGGTAAAAGACTGCATTATCGTAAAGCCCATGCCTGCACGGTCATCCGAACCCGTTGTAAAACACGGTTCAAGAGCCTGTTTGATGTCCTTGATGCCTGTTCCGCTGTCTTTAACGGTTATGACTATCTTGCTTGCAAAGCTGTCTGTATAAAGTTTTGCCTTTATATGTACAACGCCCGAAGTTTCTCTGTAACCGTGAACAACAGCATTTGTCACCGCTTCGGAAACGATCGTTTTTATCTCTGCAAGCTCCTCTACGGTTGGGTCAACTTGCGCTGCAAAAGCGGCTACGCTCACTCTTGCAAAGCTCTCATTTGCACTTTTTGAGGGGAAACTCAGTGCCATTTCATTTGAAAGATACATTTTCTGCTCTCCTATCAGACATTTTCTCTTATTTTAACAAGCTTGTCCACCGCCGCAAGCGAAAATATCCGTTTGATACCCTTTGGAACAGATGAAAGCTCGGTCTGCCCTCCGAGTTCTTTCATTTTTTTATAGCGTCCCAAAACTACGGCTATTCCGCTGCTGTCGCTGAATGTAACGTTCCCGAAATCGAGAATAAGAAGCGTCGGTTCGTATCTTGCGATAAGCTCGTCCGCTTCCTTAGCCATACGCCCCGCTGTGTGATGGTCTATCTCGCCCTTGAGCTGAACGGTCAGAACATCGCTGTTTACTGTGTACGCAGCCATTTTTTCCTTGCCTTTCATTATGTCTTTTTTTCTTTATTATACCCCATTTCTTATGAAAATATGCTCGAAATGTGACACGATAAAAATTTTTTATGATTGTTTTTAAAATCATTTGCTATTGATTTGTCATAAATAAATGATATAATATAGATTAAGAGTTCATAGACAAATAACAAGGAAATCTTTATGAAAATATTGCTTACAGGGTTTGATCCGTTCGGCGGAGAAAACATAAATCCCTCGTGGCTCGCAGTTTGCGCCGCCGCAGAAAAGATCGGGTTTGCAGATGTTAAAACACTGCTCTTACCAACGGAATATTATTCATCCGTTAATATCGCAACAGAAGCGATCAAAACCTTTATGCCCGATGTCGTCGTTTCTGTCGGTCAGGCGGGCGGACGTGCTTCGGTAAGCTTTGAACGTGTTGCCGTTAACGTAATAGATTCGGACACGCCTGATAACGCTGGTGTTTCGCTTCATACGGTGAACTGTTCCGACGGTCCCGATAAGTTCGAAACAACGCTTCCTGTCAATGAAATGGTCAAAGCCGTAAATGATTCGGGGCTTCCTGCGTATATTTCCGAAAGCGCAGGCAGATTCGTTTGCAATCATGTTTTCTACGGTCTTTCAAAATATGTTTCCGATAATTCTTTGCCCATAAAGGTCGGATTTGTTCATGTTCCGTTTATTCCGAAACAGACGGTCGCACGCCCGAATACAGCATCAATGTCTCTTGAAAATATAACAGAGAGCCTTGTTTCAGCTCTCTCTGTGCTTGCTAAGTAATATGGAGGATATATGTTTACAGTAGGTTGTCATCTTTCCGCTTCAGACGGTTTCGACGCAATGGCAAAAACTGCACTTTCGATAGGTGCCAATACTTTCCAGTATTTTTCAAGAAATCCGAGAGGCAGTAAAGCTCGTCCTCTTGATCTTAACGATATTGAAAAATATAAAAAGACTGCCGCTGAAAACGGTATTGTCACTGTTCTTTGCCATGCTCCCTATACAATGAATGCCTGTTCTTCCAATCCCGGTCTTCGTGATCTCGCCCGTGAAATGATGATCGATGACCTTTCCCGTATCTCACATATTCCCGGCGCTATGTATAATTTTCATCCGGGAAGCCATACGGGGCAGGGGATAGATGTCGGTATAGATCAGATAGCCGAAACATTGAACGCCGTTCTTACACCCGATATCTCAACTCCCGTCTTGCTCGAAACAATGGCAGGTAAAGGCTCAGAGGTAGGAGGACGCTTTGAGGAGATCGTTAAAATAATAGAAAAAACAACACTTTCCGATAAAATGGGCGTTTGCCTTGATACTTGTCATATCAGAGACGGCGGCTATGATATTTCCGAGGATCTTGATTCTGTTCTCGATAAATTTGATAAGATCATCGGTCTTGACCGACTTCATGCGATACATCTTAATGACAGCATGAATCCTGTCGGCAGCCATAAGGACAGACATCAGAGGCTTGGCGAGGGTACGCTTGGGATCGAAACCATCAAAGCTGTTATAAATCATCCAAAACTCCGTGATCTTCCGTTTTTCCTCGAAACACCCAATGAGCTTGTGGGTTATGCAAGGGAGATCTCGCTTCTTAAATCGCTTCGTGAAGAAGCCTGAATAAAGTATAATATTATATTTGAATAAAAAGGGGTCTTTTAATTATGATGTACATTATTGACAGCGCAAATCTCGAAAAGATCAGAGAATGCGTTGAATTTTATCCCGTTGCCGGTGTAACAACAAACCCGACAATTATTTCAAGAGAAAAAACCGATTTTATTACTCTTATAAAAAGCATCCGTGAGATCATCGGACCGGACAGAATGTTCCATATTCAGACTACTGCTCTCGATGCTGAGAACATCGTCAAAGAAGCCGTTGCTCTTCAGGAAACAGTAGGCGGAGATTTCTATATCAAGATCCCCATTTGTCCCGAAGGCCTTAAAGCAACAATGGCACTCAAGAAAATGGGTATCAAAGTTACCGAAACCGCTATTTTTACTCAGCAGCAGGCTATGCTTGCGGCAATCGCAGGCGCAGATTTCGTTGCTCCCTACGTAAACAGACTTGATAATATCGTTTCCGACGGTGTTCACGTTGTCGGTGAGATCGTTGAAATGTTCAAACAGCATAATATCAGTTCAAAGGTTCTCGCCGCAAGCTTTAAAACCGTTGAACAGGTACACAAGATCGCTATGGTCGGCGGTCACGCTGTAACTATCAATACCGATCTCTTCCAGACCCTTACATATCATCCTCTTACTCAGTATGCTATCGATGACTTTATCGTTGACTGGGAATCCTGTTATGGTAAGGTAGATATTATGAGCCTTATAAACAAGGACAAATAAAACAATAATAATACAAAATGCACCTCTGAAGCGCTTGGCTTTCAGGGGTGCATTGAATTTATTCCGCTTTTTCTGCTTTGGGTCTGCTCTTTTCTTTTTCTTTGTCCTTTTCCTTTTCTTTTTCCTTCTTTTCGGAAGAGTCCATAGAATTCATTATGTTTGTGAATTTTTCGGCTACTGCTTTTTCGGAGTTTGCTGTTATTGCCGAGCTGAGAATGAAGTCTTCAACGAATATCTCATTGTTTGACGGACTGCAGAAATTCGATGCTTTCTTTATCGCGCCCAACAGAGATCTTTCCTGCTCCTCGCAAAAATGATCGTAAACATCTTCAATGGGATATTTTTGTGTTTGACATTCAATTATTTTCATAACAACATTTATCGGCATAACTTGCTTCAAAATGCAGATAATAAGAAGGTACGCAAGATGTATTTTTGAATATCTTTTCTTTATCGGCGGCGGAACAAGCCCGAGCTTAACGTAATTGTTTATTATTGACGGGGTGATCGTTTTGTTTTCTTCATCGTAAAAAACGCCGAGGTATTTTTCCATAAGCGCTATTACCTGATCCATATAAAGCTCTATTTCGGGAAGCTCGTTCCAACGCGGTATTCTGTACGAGAGCATCTGCTCGCACCATGTCATTAAGAGAGTGTTACTTTCCTGTTTTTTTATATTATCTTCCATAATTTGTAGTGAAACAGCCTTTCTTGTTTTTATCACTGTACGGTCATTCTTATGTCTTTTTACAATATCTGTTTCTATGAACTATATTATATCACATTTTTCTGCAAAATGGAAGATGTTTTGAAAAAAAATTTTTAAAAATCTTCACAAACTTATTATGAATAAGACTTGACATGTTGAGTTGTACGTGATATAATAGTTTTAGAAACCAGATGATGCGGAGAAATTGTAATGTGTAATAGTTTAAGTCTCGATATATTCGGCGATTCAATAATGAAAGGTGTTCTTCTTGATGACGATACCCAAAGGTATGTCCTTTCTTCGTCTGCACCGGGCACCGAATTTGCAAAAGAGATGAATGTTGATGTAAATAACAGGTCTGTATTCGGCTGTACGGTCGCAAAAGGCTCAAAGCTTGTTTCGTCTGCTATCGAAAAAGGCAAAATGGGTGAGGGGCTTGTTCTTATAGAATACGGCGGAAATGATTGCAATTATAATTGGAAGGACGTTGCGGCAGAACCCGATGAGTTTCATGATCCCGTAACTCCGCTCAAGCTTTTCGAAAAGCTTTATTCCGATCTTATCGAGAGCATAAAAAGCGTAGGGGCAACGCCCGTCATTATGTCATTGCCGCCGATCGATGCCCAGAAATATTTTAATTGGATAACAAAAGACGGACTTTCCGCCGCAAATATCCTCAAATGGCTCGGCGATGTTCAGATGATCTACCGTTTCCAAGAGCTTTATTCAAACGCTATTTCGAAGATCGCCTATAAAACAAATTCATTGTTTATCGACGTTCGCTCGTATTTTCTTGACAAGCATAACTATGCGGATCTGCTTTGTACCGACGGCATTCATCCCAACAGCGAAGGTCAGAAGCTTATAACTCAGGCTATGACCGATTTTTATAAAACATCTTCTATATACGCATAAAACTAAGAGCAAATACAGATTTTTGTCTGTACTTGCTCTTTTTGTTTATATAAGTTTTATCTGGGTCGGAGCCTCGTCTCCTTCTTTGAAGAAAGCGCCTGCGGCGGGGATATTTTTCGTTCTGTATCTGTTCGGATCTTCGAACATTCCGTCTGCGTAGGGAACAACATCCGTAAGAACACTCTTTGATTTAAGCGTCATTACGTTTACACCTGCGGTGTTTTTCGTTGTCTTTTCGCTTATCGCTCCGCTGTCGATGATCAGACAGCGTCCGTTTGAGGATGTTAAAACAAAAAGCTTTTCTTCTGTTATTGCAAACATTGCAACAAGGGGAGACTGATCAGAATATGCATTTATGAGCTTTTTACGGTTTGTCTTTGTCTCATACGATGCCATATCGACTTTTGCACACTTACCGTTTTCAAAGAATGCGAGGATATGTCCCTTATAATCGGTCGTTGCGGTTATGAATATCGGAACTTCTCCGTTGTCCATGCCGAGCTTCTGGGGCAGATAATCGCCCAAAACAGATGCCTTCGTGTCGTCAAAATCACAGGCACGTGCTTTATATACCTGGAATTTATCCGTGAAAACAAGAAGATGGGAAAGATTCATCGCTTCGATCGTAAATCGGATCTCATCGCCCTCTTTTAACTTGTGTTCGCCCGACATACGAAGTGACTGCGCGGTTATCTTCTTGAAGTAACCGTCTCTTGTCATAAACAGGGTTACGGGATAATCGTCTTCAACAATATCTTCTTCCTCTTCGATTATCTCATCCTCGTAAAGAAGCGCAGTTTTTCTCGGCTTTCCGTATTTCTTCATTATTGATGTAAGCTGAGAAATTATAACCTTTTTCAGCTTGGAAGCAGAGTTTAACGTGCTTTCCATGTCCTCAATAGACTGCTTGAGCTTTTCGATCTCTGCTGTCTTGTTGAGAATGTATTCATGGTTAAGGTTGCGGAGCTTGATTTCGGCAACAAATTCCGCCTGGATCTCGTCGATTCCGAAGCCTATCATAAGGTTCGGAATGACTTCGCTGTCCTCTTCCGTTTCTCTGACTATCTTTATCGCCTTGTCGATGTCCAAAAGTATCTTCTGAAGACCGAGAAGAAGATGAAGTCTGTCTTTTGATTTCTTTATATCGTAAAAAAGACCTCGTTTTATGCATTCGGTTCGGAATGCGATCCATTCGGTAAGGATCTCTTTTACTCCCATCGTTCTCGGTCTGCCGCCGATAAGAATGTTGAAGTTCGCAGAAAAAGAATCTTCGAGTGTTGTCAGCTTATAAAGACGCTGCATAAGCTTATCGGGATCAACGCCTCTCTTGAGGTCGATCGCGATCTTCATACCGTTTATGTCCGTTTCATCTCGTACATACGATATCTCTTTAACTTTGCCGCCTTTAACAAGCTCTACGATCTTATCTATGATCGCTTCGAGCGTCGTTGAAAACGGGATTTCCGTGATCTCGATGCAATTCGCCTTTTTATCAAAGTTGTATTTAGCTCTTACCTTAAATGAACCGACGCCCGTTTCGTATATCCTGCGAATCTGGGCTTGATCGTAAATAATAAAACCGCCGGTCGTAAAATCAGGAGCTGTGAGCGTAAGCATTATGTTATGGTCGGGATTTTTAATAAGCTCAATAGTCGTTTCACATATCTCGTTGAGGTTGAACGAACATATCGTGCTCGCCATACCGACCGCAATACCCTGATTGGGATTTACAAGGATATTCGGGAAAGTTGTCGGCAAAAGAGTCGGCTCTTTCATTGTTCCGTCGTAGTTGTCAACAAAATCAACTACATCTTTATCTATATCCGCAAATATCTCTGCGCAAACAGGGTCAAGCTTTGCTTCCGTATAACGCGGAGCCGCAAAAGCCGTATCTCGTGAATAGTGCTTGCCGAAGTTTCCTTTTGAATCAACAAGAGGCAGAATGAGCGCCTCGTGTCCCCTCGTCAAACGTACCATCGTTTCGTATATCGCCATATCGCCGTGAGGGTTAAGACGCATAGTCTGACCTACGATGTTCGCACTTTTCGTCTTTGAACCCGTCAAAAGCCCCATTTTGTACATTGTGTAAAGAAGCTTTCTGTGGGACGGCTTGAATCCGTCGATCTCCGGGATCGCACGCGAAACGATAACACTCATCGTGTACGGCATATAGTTTTCTTCAATTGTTCGGGTTATGGGCTGTTCCGTCTGATTCTGCATGATTTCTCCCATTTTAGTTTTTCTTTATCAGGTCGTAAACATCAGCGGCGGTCTTTGCGATCATCTTCGCACCGGCATTTGAAAGCTCTTCAATGCTTCCGTATCCGTAAAGAACGCCGATGCTGTCGATTCCGTTCTGCGTTGCGCCGAGCATGTCATGTTCTCTGTCACCGACCATTACGGCAAGAGTTTTATCTTCAATGCTTAACATTCCGATCGCATTTGATATTATGTCCGCTTTGCCTTCGCTTGTTTTGTTGGGGTCGCTGCCTGCGATTATCGTGAAATATTTTGCAAGACCGAAATGTTCAAGTATTCTCTTTGCCGCCTCTGTAGGCTTGAGGGTAGCGACTGCAAGAGTGTAACCGTCATTGAAAAGCTTTTCAAGAAGCTCAGGAATACCGTCGTAGATGTAGTTTTCAAATATGCCTGTCTGATTGAAGTATTCTCTGTAAAGAGTGACTGCATATTTCGCTTTATCTTCATCGAACCCGAAATATTTTGCATAAGCTTTCGCAAGCGGCGCACCGATAAACTGAGTAAGAATACTTTCATCGTAATCATTTATCTCAAGTTTTGACAAAGAATATTTTATTGATTTTATAATGCCTTCAGCTGGGTCTGTAAGTGTTCCGTCAAGGTCAAAAAGAATATACTTTTTCATTTTTATCTTCCTTTAATTTAAGATATATCTGCAAGTTCCAGATATCTGGGGCCATGCTCTGCAATAAATTCTTTTCTTGCGTCGAGATCGTTGCCGAGAAGCGTGTTGAACATGATCTCTGTCGGTTCTTCGTCTTCGGGCATGACTTTTATGAGTTTACGTGTTGTGGGATCCATTGTTGTAAGCTTCATCATTTCCGGATCGTTTTCACCGAGACCTTTTGATCTTTGTACCGAAACTTTTCCCGTGAGCTTTGCAACAATGTCGTTTTTCTCTCTGTCTGTGTATGCAAACATCGTCTTGTCTTTGCAGGTGATCTCATAAAGCGGGGATTCTGCAATGTAGACCTTTCCGTCTGCAATAAGAGAGGGGGTCAGCCTGTAAAGCATTGCTAAAATAAGCGTTCTGATCTGATAACCGTCCTCGTCGGCATCGGTACAAATTATTATTTTGTGAAAACGCAGGTTTTCGGGGTTGAATTCCGCAAGTTTCTTTCCGTGCGCCGATAATTCTATACCGCATCCGAGAACTTTAATAAGGTCGGTTATGATCTCGCTTTTAAGTATTTTTGAGTAGTCCGCTTTCAAACAGTTAAGGATCTTGCCTCGAACGGGCATTATTGCCTGAAATTCTGCTGATCTTGCAAGTTTAACAGAGCCTAACGCAGAGTCACCCTCTACTATATACAGCTCTCGTTCGGACGGATTTTTCGAACGGCAGTCAACATATTTTTCTACCCTGTTCGATATATCCATGTCGCTCGTGAGCTTCTTTTTGATATTGAGCCTTGTCTTTTCGGCATTTTCACGGCTGCGTTTGTTTATAAGCACCTGCTCGGCGATCTTATCTGCTTCCTGCTTGTTTTCAATAAAATAAACTTCAAGAGAATGTTTGAGAAAATCGGTCATACATTCCTGAATAAATTTATTGTTTATTGCCTTTTTCGTCTGGTTTTCGTAAGACGTTATTGTTGACTGTGAGTTCGATATCAGCGCAAGACAGTCGGAAACATCAAGAAATGTTATCTTGCTTTCGTTTTTGAGGTACTTGTTATTCTGTTTGAGATGTGCGTCTATTGCGTAAACGAATGCGCTCTTTACCGCTTTGTCGGGCGAACCGCCGTATTCGAGAAAGCTTGAGTTGTGGTAATATTCGATCATCTGCTTTGTGTTCGAAAAACAGAATACGACGTTCAGCTTAACCTTATACTCGGGCTTGTCTTCCCTGTCTTTACCTCTACGTTCGGCTGAAATAGACTGGATTGAGGTCATCGCATCGAGACCTATACATTCTGCAAGATAGCCTTCGATGCCTTTTTCGTAGAGGTACGTTTCTTCTTCAAATTCGCCGTCTTCTTTTTGCCAACGGAAAAGAATGGTAAGTCCTGCGTTGCAGACGGCCTGTTTTTTTATCGTTTCGGAAAAATATTCTCGGGGAATGTTTATGTCCGTAAAAACATCCTTATCGGGACGCCATTTGATTCTTGAACCCGATTCATGGTCGCTTTCAGCCTTGCCGAGCTGCTCTTCCTTGTTTCGTTTTACGGGTTTGCCTCGTTTGAAAGCAAGATTGTACGAATAAGTACCGTTAAAAATCTCCGCTTCCATGTATTCAGAAGCATACTGTGTCGCACAAAGACCGAGACCGTTAAGACCGAGAGAGTATTCATAGCTTCCTGCGTCGGCATTGTCGTACTTACCGCCTGCGTACATCTCGCAGAAAAGAAGCTCCCAGTTATATGCCTTCTCTTTTTCGTTCCAGTCAACGGGAACACCTCGACCGAAGTCCTGAACCTCTATGCTTTTATCGTTATAGTAGGTTACGATTATCTTTTCGCCGTGACCTTCCTTGAATTCGTCTATGGAGTTTGAGAGGATTTCAAAGAATGCATGTTCACAGCCCTCAAGTCCGTCCGAACCGAAAATTACAGACGGGCGCAGACGTACTCGGTCTGCACCTTTGAGGGATTTTATGCTGTTGTCATCATATGTTTTTTTCGCCAAGATTATTTATCCTCCATGTCGAGCAATGCGCTCGCAAAAGCGGTGGGGGAGAACGGCTGAAGATCGTCGATCTTTTCACCGACGCCTATCAGCTTGATCGGCACTCCCGTAACATCTCTTACAGCGATCGTAACGCCGCCTTTTGCCGTTCCGTCAAGCTTCGTTAAAACAACACCAGTGATGTTTGTCGCTTCTTTAAAATCTTTTGCCTGAACGATAGCGTTCTGACCGGTCGTTGCATCAAGAACAAGAAGTATCTCCTTGTCCGCATCCGGAAGTTCTTTCGATACAACTCTCGTTATCTTCGAAAGCTCGTCCATAAGTCCTTTTTTATTGTGAAGACGTCCTGCCGTATCGCAGATAACAACATCCGCATTTCTTGCCTTTGCAGCCTGAACCGCATCGTAAACTACGGCTGCCGGGTCTGATCCGTCCTGATGCTTGACTATTTCGATATCGGCTCTCTGCGCCCAGATCTCTATCTGTTCTATCGCCGCTGCTCTGAATGTGTCTGCCGCAGCAATTATAACTTTCTTGCCTTCGTTTTTCAGGTTATTTGCGAGTTTGCCGATGGTGGTTGTTTTACCTACACCGTTTACACCGACAACAACGATAACAGACGGAGACGTATTGATATTAAGCTCGTTTCCTCCGGTCATCTTCTCTGCTATGATGTCTCTGAGAACTGTTTTTAAAACATTCGCATCTTCGATCTTGTCAAGCTTTGCCTTGTTTCGAAGCTCGTCAATTATGCTTTCTGCGGTCTCAAATCCAACGTCAGAAAGAAGCAGAAGCTCCAGAAGTTCGTCGAGAAATTCTTCGTCAACCTTTCTGAAAGTCGCAAAAATCCCGTTGAGGCTATTTTGTATATTTTCTTTTGTTTTTGTAAGTCCGGCTTTGATTTTATCGAAAAAACCCATGTTTTTCCTCCATAATTATTTTTTCAGACGCTTTCTTCCGCTTCATTAACGTCTATTGTGAGTATTTTTGATATTCCTTTTTCTCTCATCGTAACACCGTAAAGTCTGTCCGCTGCTTCCATTGAGCCTCGGCGGTGCGTTATAAGAAGAAATTGCGTTTTATCGGAAAGATTTTTTAAGTATTGCGCATATCTTGTTACGTTAACATCGTCAAGCGCGGATTCTATCTCGTCAAGAAGACAGAACGGCGACGGACGTACTTTCATCAACGCAAAGTACAGCGCGATCGCAGTCAGTGACTGTTCTCCGCCCGAAAGCGAAGAAAGATGCTTTATAACTTTTCCCGGAGGCGCAACATATATCTCAACGCCCGATTCAAGCGGGTCGTCGGGCTCTGTAAGCGTTAAACGTGCTGTTCCTCCGCCGAAAAGCTCTTTGAAAACACGTGAGAATTCTTCGTTTATTTTCTTGAATTGAACATCGAATATTTCGGTCATTTCCTTAACAAGCTGTTCAATTATCTTTTCAAGCGATTCTTTTGCTGTAATGAGGTCTTTTGTCTGCTGCTGCAGTGTGTCGTGTCGCTCTTTTACCTGCGAAAATTCCTCTATTGCGTCTATATTTACGCTTCCGAGAGCTTTGATCTGATTTTTCAGCTCTGAAACACGTTTGCGTGAGTTTTCAAGATCTTCCGGAACGTTTTCCTTTGCAAAATCCGCAGCTTCGGTCATTGTCATCTCATATTCGTCCCAAATCTTCATTGAAACGGAAGAAATGTCCTCTTTTAATGCGGTTTTCTTTATTGTTAAACGCTCGGATTCTCTGCCCAAACGGTCTTTGCTGTCAAAAAATTTCTTTTCTTCATCAAAAATAGAATTCTTTTTCGCTTCAAGAACTGCTCGTTGCTCGTTTTCTGCCGCAATATCCGCAGCTTTTGTATCGGAACGAAGTCGCATATCCGCAAGCTCGGCTGTCTTATTAACTGCCTGTCGGCGAAGCTCTTCTATTTTTAGCTTTGTCTGTTCAACATCATCGAAAAGCTTTCGGGTCAGCTCTTCGCCTTCTTTTTGACGAAGCAGCAATGATTCCGTGATGTTTTCAAGATTTTCGGTATCCTTTATTTTTTCAAGCTTTTCAAGATCTTTTTCGTGAAGCTTTGCGGCTATTTCTTCCTGTATCTTTGCCAAAGCTTCATGCTTTTCATCAAGGACGGCTATTTCACGCTGCTTCTCCGCAAGCAAAACTCTGTTTTCTTCGAGCTCTTTTCTTGCGTCCGCAAGGATCTGAAGTGTCCTTTCTTTTTCTTCTCCGCTTGCTTTGACATTCGCTTCAAGCGTTTTTATCTGTTCTGAAATATTATATATATACTGTACACTGTGTTCTGCTTCGGCTTTAACTCTGATATGCTCATCGCTTACTGCTTTGTTCTCTGCGATCAGACCTTCCAAAGAGGCTTCTGCCGCCGAAAGCTCTGCCGTGAATGTTTTAACACGTGCGATCTTCGCTTTGAGTTCTTCGGTAAGCTCTGCTATTTCGGCTTCTAATTTTTCGATCTCGTTCGTTCTGCTTAAAATACCTGTATTTCTTCCAACAGAACCGCCCGTGAGAGAACCGCCCGGATTTACTACCTGTCCGTCAAGCGTTACAATCTTGAACGCATATTTGTTTGCCCTCGCCATCTCGGTTGCATTGTCTATCGTTTCAACTATGACGGTACGCCCTAAAAGCTGTTCGATAATGCCTCTGAAACGTTCGTCATATCCGATAAGGTCTGACGCTATTCCGAGGTATCCGTGAGCTTCACGAAGATTCCTTTCATCAAGCTTCCTTCCGCTTACGGTAGAAAGGGGAAGAAAGGTCGCTCTGCCGAGATTTTTTGATTTGAGGAAATAAATGCAGTCCTTTGCAGAACGTTCGTCTTCTGTGATTATGTTCTGAATAGCTGCACCGAGCGCTATTTCGGTCGCCGTTGCATATCGGCTTTCAACTTTGATAACGGAAGCGACTGTTCCGTGTACTCCCGAAAGAATCCCTCTTGCCGCTTCGTTCATAATGCTTTTAACGCTTCCCGCAAATCCTTCGAAATGCTTTTCCATGTCCTCAAGCATATTTTTCTTGTTGGTCTTTTCGGATACGGAAAGCTTTGCTTTATTATATTCCTCGTTTGCCGCTTCAAGCTTCTTTTTTGCGCTCTGAACTTTTATAATGTATCCGTTATGGATATTTTTGTTTTCAAGAAGCTTTTCTTCAAGCTCTTCAAGACGCTTTTTGTTGGTTTCTTTACCTTTTTCAAGAGAAGAAAGACGTTCGTATGCATCGGCAAGCTCTTTTTTTGCGTTTGCTGTCAGTTCATCTGTTGCTTGAATTTTTTGGGATGAACGTCCCTCGCTTATCTGTAACTCGGTTATCTTTTCGGAAAGAACGGATGCCTGTGAACGCAGACGGTCTGAATTCTCGGTGTAGTTGATGTCATCGCCAAGCTTACGGTTCTTTTCTTCGGTGATCTTTGCGGACTGTTCTTCAATATCTTTGATCTCTTGTTTTTTCGCTTCTATTTCCGCTTTCTTTTGTTCGATCTCTTTTGTTATCTCTGTTTCCGAACGGTTGCTTCTCTCAATTTCCGCGTTTATTCTTTCAATATCTTTCAGCGCATGCTCAATATCGTTGTTGATTATGAGTATTTCGGAATTCTTGGTCTGTAAAAGCTCATCAAACTGTTTGCTTTCCGACCTTAATTGTTCGATCTTTGCGGTAATATTTATTATTTCGTTCGACAAACGTTCCGCTTCATTTTCGCATCTTAATATCTCATTATCGTTTTTTGCGATCGATTCGAGAAGAGTTGTCTCTGTTTTTTCGAGTGCTTTTAATTCTTCAGTGAAGCGTTCAAGATCCGAAAGCCAAAGAGTTATCTCAAGCTTTTTCTTTTCTTCAAAAAGCTCTATATATCGTCTTGCTTTCTTTGCCTGCTGTTCCAACGGTCCGAGTCTGCCTGCAAGTTCTGCAATTATATCGTTCAGTCTGACAATGTTGTCCTGCGTTGCCGAAAGCTTTCTTTCGCTTTCTTCTTTTTTGAAACGGTATTTTGCAATGCCTGCGGCTTCTTCAAAAACATTCCTTCTCTCAGAGCTTTTGGCAGCGATGATTTCTGTTACGGAGCCTTGTCCGATTATCGAATAGCCCGTTCTGCCAAGCCCCGTGTCTCTGAAAAGATCGTGAATGTCTTTTAATCTGACGTTTTGTCTGTTGATGAAATATTCGCTTTCGCCGGAACGGTAGTATCTTCTTGAAATGACTACTTCCGAATATTCAACGGGAAGACTTTCGTCGCTGTTGTCCAACGTCAGCGAAACTTCCGCAAAGCCGAGCGGACGGCGTGACTGCGTTCCGTCAAAAACAACGTCCTCCATTTTAACACCGCGAAGCGATTTTGAAGACGTTTCGCCCATTACCCATCTGAGTGCGTCCGCAATGTTACTTTTGCCGCTTCCGTTGGGACCCACTATTGCTGTTATACCTGAACTGAAATTGATCAGAGTCTTATCCGGGAATGATTTAAATCCCGCAAGCTCAAGGCTTTTTAGCTGCATAACGTCTCCTTTTCTTTGTATGATCCTATCATTATATTATATCATACTCAGCCATAAATTTCAACCTTATTTTGCTAAAAATATATTGAACTTTTGCCTTCTGTGAAAAATTACAGAAAAAAAGGAACTTTCTGTCTGTTTTAACGTCTAATGGGTTATGAACGGTATACCAAACAACATAATCAAATTTTTACGGAGGACGACCCACATGAAAAAGAGCGTCAAAATTATGAGCATTATTCTGGCTCTTTCTGTGCTTTTCGGGATACTTTCTGCAGGCTGCAGTTTTGTTTACGATATTGATGAAAATCCCGAAAACAATATTCCCGATCCCAAAAAAGAAAAAAGAATGATCGAAAATTCAAAGCTCGATACATTTTCAAGCGATGAGGAGCTTCTCGAATACGTCAAGGAACATTTCGAATTTTATTATTATACTGTTACCACCGACGATATGATAGTTGAAGAAGCAGTAGCTATGCCCGATTATTCAACTGCGGTAAACAACGGCTGGATCCCTGCCGACGGTGCACGTGAGGATGAATCGACCGCAGGATTATACAACGAACCCGCTTCCAATTTCGAAAGCGACAAAGATCTGTATTCTCTTGACGAAGAAATATTTGTCGATCCCGAAAACCCGTATCCGAAAGAAGAGAGCGAGATCTCCGAAACAAATCTTGTCGATGTTAATGTCGATGAAGGCGATATTGTTAAAACAGACGGAGAATATATTTACATTCTGAGAGAAAATGAGCTTATAATCGTTTCCGCAAAAGGCGTAAATACAGAAGTCCTGTCTTATTATAAGATCTTTTCCCGTGGCGAAGGCAGCGCAAATGAGATGTACATTAAAGACGATGTTGCGATCATTGTCGGAAATACATGGCATCTCGGCTCGACCGAAAACAACTTCGGAAAGCCCGTCAACGGCGATTCTTCCGATTTTTCACTCCCTCACAGAACAAACTACACAACATTTTCCGCTGTCTATATCATAGATATTTCCAACCGTGAAAAGCCCGTCGAATCTTCCGTGACTCTGATCGAGGGCGATCTTATCTCTTCAAGAGAAAGCAACGGCAAGATATACCTTGTTGCAAACAAGTATCTCTCTTTTTACGGTAATGATCCTGTTATTGACGATATAACACCGTATCTTTACGATGCCGAAAACGGCTTTTACAATATCCCCGCAACACAGATAGTTCGTCCTGTTTTTGAAAATGTAAATTCCAATATAATGACTGTTGCTTTCGTTGATTACAAAAACGGAGGCAAGACCGAGTCTGTATCTGTTCTCGGTTCAGGTTCCGATATCTATATGACAGCCGAAAGCCTCTATATTTTCGGAGATAACTACAATTCCACAGACGTTGCAAAATATTCTGTCGGCGACTCTCTTGAATACGTTGCTTCCGTTTCTGTTCCCGGTTATACTGCTACCGATTTTTCGTACAACGAATATAACGGAGAATTCCGTATAGCAACAACGACAAATACCAAGATCGGAACTGAAAATAATGTTTATGTCTATAACGGTAATCTCGAAAAGATAGGTGAACTTACCGGCCTTGCACCGAGCGAAAGGATCTATTCCGTAAGATTCAGCGGTGATGTTGCATATGTTGTAACATTCCGTCAGGTCGATCCGCTTTTCGTTATCGATATGTCGGAAGATGATCCCAAAGTTCTCGGCGAACTTAAGATCCCCGGCTTTTCCACTTATCTTCATCCTGTCGGCGACGGCTTGCTTTTAGGTATCGGCAACGAAACAAAAGACCGTGTCTATACCGATTACAATGGCTATGAGCATGTTTCAACATATACCGCAGGTATCAAGATCTCGCTTTTTGATGTTTCCGATCCGTACTCTCCGAAAGAGATATCTGTTGCAAACATGGTCGGCGGAGAAAATGCTAATGCGGAAGCGCTCTATAATCATAAAGCATTTACTTATTCCAAGCTCGAAAACACAGGCTATTTTGCGATAGATGCAAACGGTGCCAACGGATTCGTCTGCGTTGATGTAGACAACGGCGAGTTATCGTGCAAGCTCGTATTCCCCGAAAATGAAGGTTATTACGGCTACAACTCTTACAATTCAAGAGTTTGCTTCATTAATGGTACGCTTTATTTCTATCAGTACAACAGAATTACCGTTTTTGACAGAGAAACTTGCGAAGAAATCGCAACTGTCACTATAAAATAACAAGTTTATCTGTTGACAAAATGCGGAAAAGCATGTTATAATATATTAATGATTAAATTGGGATTTTGTGTTGATATATTATTATGAAAAAATTATTTTCCGCTGTTCTTGTGATAATTTTTATATTAACGGTATTTCCTCTTTCTTCCTTTGCCGACGAGGGCGATGAACAGAAAGAGGAGCCGTTTTCTGTTCAGTCTCCCGTTGCTGTCATAGTTAATGCCGACACAGGAACGGAGCTGTACGGAAAGAATGCCGATTCAACGTTTTTCTGCGGATTCTTGCCGAGAATAATGACGTGTATCATGCTTGTCGAAAGCGGTCTTGATCTTCAGACGGAGATCGTTTTAACAAAAGAAATGATGGCAAACACTCACGACAAAAGCTCTGCCGATCTTCGTTCGGGTGATAAGATCTCACTTTACGATCTTATGAAAAGCGCTATTGTTGCAAACTCGCAGGAGGCTTGTATTGCGATCGCCGTCACTCTTGCAGGCAGTGTTACCGATTTCGTTGTCGATATGAATCTCCGAGCACGCGATCTCGGAGCAGAAAACACGACCTTTACAAACGTTACCGGTCAATACTCAACAACATCAAAGCAGGTAACGACTGCGCACGATATAGTTAAGATATGTTCTCATATTCTGACGCTCGACTACATCGAAGATATATCGAATATGCGATATACCGAAATAACCGTAAACGGACGAAACAGAAGCCTTTATACCAAAAATTTCCTTGTCGATAAAAACAGTCAGTATTATTCAAAAAAGGCTTCGGGGCTTGCTATTTCGGGTTCTAACATCTCAGGCTATTCTTTAGTCTCCATTGCTGTTGATAAAACGATGAGAATCGTTTGTTTTGCCATGAACTACGACAGTCTTTTGACACTCTATACCGAAATGGCTGAAATGATAACGTTTTCTCTTAATGAGTATTCGTACAGAACTCTTATTCAGAAAAATGCTCCGGTCCTTGAGGTCCCTGTTGTTTACGGCAAAGAAAGAGACTCGATTACCCTTGTTGCAGAAAAAACATTGACCGCATCCATGCCGTCATCCGTTCCCGATTCAAGCATTGAAAAAGAACTTGTCGTTCCCGACAGCGTCGATGCTCCGATCTCAAAAGGTACGGTTCTCGGCAGCGTAACGTATTCCTATGACGGAAGAGTTTACGGAACCACCAATCTTATCGCTCAGACGGACATCTCTCTCGATGTCGTTGAATCGTATTCCGATGCAATAAACGAATTCTTTTCAAATAAATATCTTTTGGCAACGGTTGCAACCGTTGTGGTCGTCGTCGTGTTCTACTCTATTGTTCTTTACGTTATGAACAGAAAGAAAATGAAGAAGGAACAAAGCAAAAAACGCGACAGAATAAATAAAATGCCTAAATAATAACAAGGATCGGAGCTTTGCCCCGATCCTTTATTTATGTCAGCAACCGCAGCCGCAACCGCAATTGTCTCTTTCGCAACCGCAGTTGCCGCCGTTTGCAACAGTTACGCTGTAAACGATTACCGCAGCGATGAGAAGAGTCCAGAAAATGTTATTTCCGCACATTATACGTTACCTCCGTATTTTTTTTACAAATTTCAACTTCCTTCATTTTCTTTTGTGACTTTTTTCATGTCACACTAACATTATATGACAATCTTCTCCGAGTGTGAATAAAAAACGCTTCAGATTTTAGCGTGATACTCTTAACGAGGTATCACGCAACTCTATTCGCCTCGGCGAGTGATATTGCGGCAACGGTTACGTTGCAAATGCAGTGATATTGGGCTAACGCCGAGTGGTATTCGCTTTGCGAGTTTAGTCGCGAATAGAATATCACTAAGACCAACGGTCTTAATATCACTTTTGCGAAGCGAAAATATCATGCTGACGAATGTCGGCATATCACTTATAGAAAAACAGAGAGAACATTTCGGTTGCCCGATTTGCTCTCTCTGTTGTTGTTAGTGGTTTTGAGCTACTGCACTTGATGGTTCTTAACAGAAACGAGTATAATCACAAGTTCTCCGATAAGAACAACACCGTTTTATATTTAGCCTTGCTGTCTGAAATATTCCACGATGCCGTCAACTATCGCGTCTGCGGCTTTTTCCATGTTTGATTTATCTGTAAACCATTCATAGTCGTAGATATTACTCAAAAATGCTGTTTCAAAAAGAATCGAGGGGAAGTCGGGGAACATCGAAACCTTGTAATATCCTATTTTATAGGAATTTTTCTTCAGTCCCGTGCCTTCTGTAAATTTATCGAGCATTACCTTCGAAAGAAGCTTTGAACTCGTGTAGGAGTAATACGTTACCGTACCGCTGCTGTTTAACGGATTGGACGTTTCTCCGACATAGTTAAAGTGAATAGAAACGTTTATATCCGGCTTCCATGCTCTGTACTCAAGAATGAGCGGATCGAGGTCTTTTTCAAGCTCTCTGTGATGCGTCAGATAAACGGTTGCGCCCAGCTTTAAAAGTCTGTCTTCAACAAGTCTTGAAAGCTCGTAGTTCCAATCTGCTTCCGTCCATTTAACGTATCCCCAAGGTCCGATCGCACCGCCGTTAAGGCTGTGACCGGGGTCAATGGATATCCTGATACCGTAAAGCGGGTACTGATCGTTTTCGTACAGTGATACGGGGTTCTTGAAGCTGATGATAAGCAAGCCGTTCGAAAGCGATGTCGAATATCCGAAGATATGCATTTCTTTTTTGTACGTCAGCGTTATCTTTGCAGTCGTTGAATCAACCCTTGAAACCGAGGCATCCTTGAAGAGCGGGTTTTCGGGCAGATAGAAGTCTGCGGGAAGGGCAGAGAGGTTGTAAAGCGTTATCTCTGCTTTATTGTCGTACATCCATACGGTGTTCATTGTTTTTCCGTCGGTCGGTATAACAATATTCGTGTATTTGCCGTCAGCGCTCTGAAGAACATCGATCCTGCCGATCGCAGAGTATGTTATGGTTGTGTTCTCAACACGTTTTATATTGGAATTTACAGTATAATATCCGCTTGAGAGAAGAGTGTTGCCGTCAAATTTCGAAACAACTGTATCGTGCGCGCCTATCGTTGCATAGAGATATTCTTCCCCGGTGACCTGAAGGTCGGGTTTTAACTGCGCAGGGAAGTCGCCGACAAATTCAACAACGTAAGATGACGGATCGTTGATTATTTCAACAACGTTTTCGCCTTGATAGCGTACTGTTTCGTAACCGTCTTTTTCTATTACAAATATCGGGTTGCCCAAAACAGCGTTGCCTGTTATTTCGGGAAGTACAAGACTGCCTTCATACCATGCACGCTTGAAGGTTCCGTCTTTTGAATCTTCCGTGTATGATTTAAGATCAACAGTGTAATCTCCAACGATTACGTAGACCTTTGCTCCTGCCGTTGCCTGACATGAAAAACCTATTTTGGTGCCTGATTTTTCCGCACGGTCATTTTTCGGAGCGCATGTTCCGGAAACAAATCCGAAGGATGACATCGTAGTCGGTGATACATATTCCTTGCTCTTTGTTATGAGATATTCTACAGTCTTGCCCTTGTGCTCTATTGTATAGTAGTTAGCACCGACATTGGGCACGCTTACTCTGTGTGTGAAATATCCTTTCGGAGAGCGTGTCGTTACCTCTTCGCCCTCAATTATCAAGGGATAGTTCGGATCCGAAACGCCCATGATGAATGTTTGCGAGGTCGTGTTTTCAACCGTGAGTTTTTCATATGCCAAAACAAGCGTATCGGTTGCCGCAAGAACAGAAGTGTCCTTGTTTAAGAAAAATGTTTTTACAGTGTCCTGAACGCCTGCAAGATTCTTCTTTACGTCTTTGTATGAGAAGAATACCGAGCCTGCAACGTTCTGCTTTGTTTTCAGATAATTAAGCTGATTCTGTATTTCGGCAGGTGTCATATATGCCTTTGCTTCATTGCCTTTATATGCCGCAATGCCTATATACAGTTTAACATCTGTCGGAGAAACAAGCTCGTCCCACCAATCAACGATCGGCTTGAAAGGCGCTGTTGAATGACCGATCTCCCAATATATCTGAGGACAGATATAGTCGATCCATTCGTTAACGACCCATTTTCTCGTATCGGCATAAACCTGATAATAAGACTCTACAGAGCTCTTTATCTCGGTTCCGAGGGGGTTGTTTGTTTTTAACGCCCAAACACCGCTCGGGCTGATGCCGAATGCAAGATTCGGTTTGACTGCCTTGATGGCTGCAGCTGTTTGCTGAATAAGCTTGTCGTTGTTTTCTCTTCGCCAATCCGAAACAGACTGACCTTCTGATTTATATTTCTGATACTGCGCATCGTCTGCAAATTTCGATGCGTTTTCATAAGGATAGAAATAGTCGTCGAAATGAATACCGTCAACATTATAATTGTTTACGATCTCCATAATGCCGTCAACAATAAGCTGACGTACTTCGGGAATACCGGGATTGTAGTACGATGCTCCGTCCGTGTGCTTGACTACCCATTCAGGATGAAGCCTTGCGGGGTTCGTTTCCGCCAAAAGCTCAAGCTTATGTCCGCCTGAACCTTTTTGCATGATGCGGTAGGGGTTGATCCATGCGTGAAGCTCGATGCCCTTTGAATGCGCCGCTGTGATGAAATATTCAAGACAGTCCAGGGGAAGAGGATCGCCTTGTTTTGCAACGACAGCGTCGGATGAGGGGAATATCTTGGAATTATATATCGCATCGCTCTTGGGACGTACCTGAAGGAAGATCGCGTTAAAGCCCCATGCCTTAGCATTGTTTACGATAGTATCTATCTCCGCACGAAGCTCAGAGGCTGAAAGCCCCGATTTCGACGGGAAATCGATGTTTGAAACTGTTGCTACCCAAATACCCTTCAGATCATCGGATGCTGCGCCTATCGTTATTTCCGATGATTGATCGTTATCGGGAACGATTGGCTGAGGAGCTTGCTGACTTTCCACGGTTGCGGTAAATGTTGCCGTGTGGCCTCCGTCCTGTGTTTTAACGGTTATCACGGCGTTGCCGGATGAGAGGGCGGTGACCTTACCGTTTTCATCAACCGAAACTATATACGGTGCGGAAGATTCGAATGTTACGTTTTTATTTGCCGCCGTTGACGGTAAAACATTCCAGGAAAGAGTTAAAGAGTCTCCGACCTTCGCAAAAGTATATTTCTCGGGGGTGACAGTAATTCCCGTAACCGCAACGTTCTTCGGAATATCGACCGTGACGTTGAACTCACCGCTTACACCGCCGTTGATCGCGGTAATGAGTATTATCGCCGTACCGTTATCAACAGCCGTTATTTTGCCGTTTTCGTCAACAGTTGCAACGTTGGGATTCGTTGAACTGAAAATGACCTGTTTATTGGTTGCATTTTTAGGCGATATCGAGTAATTTAAAGTGTATGTTTTGCCTTTTTCATCGAACGTTACAGAGCTTTCGTCAAGGCTTACCTGCTCGACGGGAATATCAACGTCAACCGTTATTTTACATATAGCTTGTTTTTTACGGTTGTCCGCAACAGCGTAGATCGTTGCCGTACCGTTTGATTTCGGGGTTACAACGCCCGTAGCGCCGTCAACGGTTGCAACAGATCTGTCCGAGCTTGACCATGTGAGACCTCGTTCGGTCGTGTCTGCAGGCTCCCAAACAGGTGTAAGAACTATGTTTTCATCAAAAGTCGTGAATGTGTATTCTGAAATATCAAAGTTTACGTCCTGCATCGGAACATTTGTGTCAACATTGACCGTTACTGCGCAGGAAGCGTGATAATCTCCGTGAATGGTCCTTGCCGTAATGACCGTTGTTCCGTTTGCAATTGAAACGACCATGCCGTTGCTGTCAACGGTTGCTATCGATGGATTCGATGACGACCATAAAACATCCGGTTCGGTTGCATCTGACGGAAAGACGTTGCAGACAAGGTTCAATGTGTCTCCGAAAGCAAGGAATTCGTGTGTTTGCTGTGTTATTTCTACACCGGTAACTTCAATGTAGGTTTTAACTGCTATTTTACATGTCGCAAGAGCCGTACCGTCTTCGGACCGCGCATATATATATGCTTCTCCGTCGTTTACTGCGGTTACAAGACCGAACTGTGTTACGGCTGCAACCTTATCGTTGGATGATGACCAAAGAAGCTTGCGGTTCGTTGCGTCGTCCGGTTTTATGACAGCGGCAAGCTGGTAGGTCTGACCGAGTTCCGAAAATGTGTGTTCTGTTTTCAGAAATTCGACAGCCGAGACCGCTACCGTCTGCTCAAAGAAACTGCAGGCGGTAAATGAAAATAACAGAAATAACATAGTCAAAAAAAGCAGGGTTAGACTTCTTTTGTTCATTTGAATTCTCCGTTTATTATAATTGGGGGATCATTTTTTCTCTCGTACGAGAATTATGGGAGTACACTGGTCATCCTGACCTGCAGGGTTGTCTCTCATAATATCTTCGAGTGTTTTTGTGTCAATATCAAGAGCATCGCATTTGCCGAGAAGCTTAACGGAAATATCGCAAGCGTCAACTATCATACATTTGATGCCGAGCTTTTCATATATTTCATTGCATACTCCGGACGGATCAACGGGGTTGAGAATACCGTAATTTACATATTCCTTGTAAGAAATATCGTAATCGATAAGACCGTCTATACCGTCAACTTCGTGTCCGCATACCTGATAAAATACGCCCTTTATTCCGAAAAGCTTCGTTACAGCGGCACATGCGGTTGCAAAAAGAACTCTCGGAAGACCGCAAAGCATTATTATGAGCTGCATTTTATGGGGTGTTCCCGCGCCGGGACCTGCGGGTGTTACATGGACGAACTTACAAAGAAGCTTTGCCCAAAAACCCGGATGGATGTCCTTACGGTAAACGATACGCTTCTGGCAGAGCGCAATTATCTTTTCGCTTATTGATATAAAGTCCCCTTCTTTAATGTGGGGAAGTGCGTATTCTTTAACAACATCGATATAATCGTCTCCGATGTTTACAAAACGGGTCTTTATAGCGTAACGCTCAAATTCTCTGTCGCCGACTTTTCTTATAACGTTTTTATTTTCGTTCGTTTTAAGCTCGGGGACGTTGTTTTCATTGTTCATTTCGGGAGTTTCTGACATTTTATACGATCCTTTCGGATAATTTTTCTCCGCCGAGGAGATGGAAGTGGATATGTTTTACGGACTGTGCACCGTCTTCTCCGCAGTTGTTGATGATTCTGTAGCCGTTATCGAGACCGAGCTGTTTTGCTGTCTTCGCAATAGCGACAAAAATATCGGCTATTATTGCAGAGTTTTCTTCGTTGATGTCGTCTGCGCAGGAAAGGATATGATCTTTGGGAATAAAAACTATATGCACGGGAGCCTGCGGCGCTATATCTTTGAATGCAAGAATCTTATCATCTTCGTAAACTTTTGATGAGGGGATCTCTCCGGTTGCGATCTTGCAGAAAATACAATCATCTTTTCTCATGTTTACGTTCCTTTCTTCTTCTATTATTTCATAATTTTCCGAGATATACGTTTATTTTTAAAAGAGCAAAAACAAGACCGTATTAAATTATGTCGGAAACCTGTTTTTGCTCTTATGTTTATTTGTTTACGTTAAATTATTTAACGGATGCGACTGCTTCGGCAAGAGCCTGTTCGATCTTGGAAGCATCTTTACCGCCTGCAGTTGCGCTGTCGGGTCTGCCGCCGCCACCGCCTCCGCAGATAAGAGCAGCTTTCTTTACAATGTTGCCTGCGTGAGCGCCGTTTTTAACAGCTGCCTTACCGCATGCACATGCAAAGCCTACCTTGCCTGTTTCCTTGTCGTCGCAAGCAAGCAATACAACTGCATTTTCATCTTTGTCTTTTACTTTGTCGCACATTTCACGAAGAACATCCGTCTTTGCGTTGAGAATGCCTGTAACGATCGTGAATTTATCCGTCTTTTCCGCATTCGCAAGGATCTCGTCAAGAGCACCGAGGGCGATCTTGGAATTGAGCTCTGCGATCTGTTTTTCAGCAGCTTTAAGCTCTGCAACGTTCTGTTCTGCTTTTACTGCGATGTCGTTTACGTTGCACTTGAACGCCTGAGCGGTTTTTGCGATAACTGCGTTCTTTTCATCGATATAGTCGAGTACGTTTACGCCGGTGATGGCTTCGATTCTTCTTACGCCTGCGGAAATACCGGTTTCGGAAAGGATCTTGAAGCAGCCGAGCATACCTGTGTTTTTAACATGTGTACCGCCGCAAAGTTCGGTGGAGACCTTGCCCATCTTTACTACGCGTACTGTTTCGCCGTATTTTTCACCGAAGAGAGCAAGCGCACCTGTCTTTTTAGCGTCTTCGATAGACATTTCCTTCATGGAAACGGGAAGAGCCGCAAAAATGTTGCTGTTAACGATCTTTTCAACTCTGTCTATCTGTTCTGCGGTCATGGCTTCGAAATGAGAGAAGTCGAAACGTGCTCTGTTTGCATCAACATAAGAGCCTGCCTGGGCAACATGAGTGCCGAGAACTTCTCTGAGGGCGGACTGAAGAAGATGTACAGAACTGTGGTTTCTCATGATGTTTTCTCTGTTTTCTTTGTCAACCGTTGCTTTAACAGTGTCGGAAACAGCGATCTTGCCGCTCTCAACTGTGCCGTAGTGAACAAAAATACCGTTTACACGTTTAACATCATTTATCTTAACAACTGTCTTGCCTTTTGTAATAGTACCTTTATCTCCAACCTGACCGCCGCTTTCACCGTAGAAAGGTGTTTTGTCGAGAACGATCTGAACATCTGCTCCAGTGAACGCTTCGGATACTCTTTCGCTGTTGATCACAAGCGCGAGGATCTCAGCGTTTTCCTTGAGAGAGGTGTAGCCTTTGAATTCGGTTTTTGCAATGCCTTCAAGAGTTTCGTCGCCTTTCCATGCGGTGTCGTTTCCTCTTGCTGCTCTTGCTTTTTCTTTCTGCTCTTTCATGAGAGCGTTGTAACCGTCTTCATCAACGGTCATGCCTTTTTCTTCGAGGATCTCAAGAGTGAGATCGAGGGGGAAGCCGAATGTATCGTAAAGCTTGAATGCATCTTCGCCGGAAAGAACAGTCTTTCCTTCAGCGGAGAGCTTGTCTATGATATCGGAAAGAAGATTAAGGCCTCTGTCGATCGTCTGATTGAAAGAGTTTTCTTCGTTTTCAATAACTTTCTTGATATAGTCTGCTTTTTCGATAAGGTCGGGATATGCATTACCGCTTTCACGGATAACAACATCGACAAGCTCGCAAAGGAAGTGGCTGTCTTTAATACCGAGAAGCTTACCGTGACGTGCGGCTCTTCTGAGAAGTCTTCTGAGAACGTAGCCTCTGCCTTCGTTGGAAGGAAGTACGCCGTCGCAAACCATGAATGTTGTGCTTCTGATATGGTCGGTTACAACTCTCAAAGAAACGTCTGTTTCAGTGGAGTCACCGTATTTTTTCGCAGACATCTCGGAGAGACGTGCGGTGATGTTTTTGATAGTGTCAACATCGAAAAGCGAGTCAACACCCTGCATGATACATGCAAGACGTTCAAGACCCATACCTGTATCGATGTTCTTCTTTTCAAGCTGGGTATAGTTACCGTTGCCGTCGTTGTCAAACTGTGTGAAAACGAGGTTCCAGAATTCTACAAATCTGTCGCAGTCACAGCCAACCTTGCAGTCGGGCTTGCCGCAGCCTTTTTCGGGGCCTCTGTCAAAATAGATCTCACTGCAGGGACCGCAAGGACCGGAACCGTGTTCCCAGAAGTTGTCCTCTTTGCCGAGACGGGAAACGTGAGACGGGTCAACGCCGATCTCTTTTGTCCAGATGTCGTACGCTTCATCGTCATCCTGATAAACGGTAACGTAAAGTCTGTCAACGGGAAGCTCCATAACTTTTGTTACGAATTCCCAAGCCCATGCAGTAGCTTCATGCTTGAAATAATCGCCGAAAGAG
>SVMP01000161.1 GCA_015067385.1 Oscillospiraceae bacterium
GTGGCGCAGAATGATAAAATATAACTCTCGGTCAATATTTCCCCGGAAAATCCGTTATTCATAATCTTGACCCACGTGTTAAGATAGTCCTTGCGGCTCTTTATATTGCCTTTCTTTTTACGATCCAGTCTGCGCTCGGCTATGCTTTCGGTATAGTTATGACTCTCATTTTTGTTTCTCTTACAAAAATTCCTCTGAAAATGTATCTTCGCGGTCTTAAACCGTTACTTTTTATTTTAATTTTTACAGCTATATTAAATGTTTTCTACTCCACAGGCGAACCGCTCGTTCAATTTTGGATATTTAAGATCACTGCTGACGGCATAAAAAATGCGGTGTTTATGATCCTTCGTATATTCATGCTTGTTATTGCTACATCTATGTTGACATACACAACTTCACCGATAGTTTTAACAAGTGGACTTGAACGTCTTTTATCTCCGTTGGCTAAAATAAAAGTGCCCGTTCATGAGTTTTCAATGATGATGACGATAGCGCTTCGATTTATTCCCACTCTTCTTGAAGAAACGGATAAAATCATGAATGCTCAAAAAGCAAGGGGTGCGGATTTTGAGTCCGGCGGACTTATCAAGAGAGCAAAAGCCCTTGCGCCGATACTTATTCCGCTTTTCATTTCCGCTTTCCGTCGAGCCGATGAGCTTGCAACCGCTATGGAATGCCGTTGTTATACAGGCTCCTCCGAGGGCAGAACTCATTTTATAACTTACAGTATGACAGGTAAAGATTTCGTTGCCCTTGCCGTTGTTGTTGCGATGATAGCTGTTGCTGTTGCGCTTAATTTTGTCAAGGTGTTCGGTTTTTAGAAATGACCAATTATCTTTTAACATTACGTTATGACGGCCGAAATTTTTGCGGTTATCAAATACAGCTTACCGCAAACGGTGAAAAACGTACCGTTGGCGGCGAACTCAAAAAAGCAATACTTTCCGTTTTCGGAACCGTTGAAAAGCTTTCCGGATGTTCGAGAACCGATTCGGGCGTGCATTCAACAGGATACTGTGTATCGTTTTCTTCTGATAAACAATTACCCGAGGAAGTCGTTGTAAAAGCCTTGAATGCAAAACTTCCGAGAGATATTTCCGTTATGAGCTGTCGTTATGTCGGCGATGAGTTTCATGCGAGGTATTCTGTCGTGTCAAAAAAATATGAGTATCGCATTTATTCTTCTCCCGTTCGTGATCCGTTTAAGGAAGGTCTTTGGCTTCATTATCCGCATAAAATTGACGAATATCTTTTGAAAAAAGCTGCTAAAGACTTTATCGGCACACATGACTTCCGTTCCTTTATGGCATCCGGCAGCAAAATTACGGATACTGTACGAACGGTGTACGATGCTGACTTTTATTCTGTCGGAGAAAATGAATATATTTATTCTGTAAGTGCCAACGGGTTTCTTTATAATATGGTCAGGATAATGGTCGGGACGCTTCTTGATATTCAATCGGGAAAAAGATCTTCCGACTCTATCCCATCCATTATTGAAAGCAAGAATCGCTCTTTTTCCGGGCATACAGCTCCGCCTGATGGCCTTTATCTTTGTGAGGTGAGATACGATAAGTTCTGATATTTTTAATATGAACGAGAAAAAGTTAAAGCAGCTTTTTCTTGTTAAACGGCTTCTTTTTGTTACTATTATTGCATATGTGGCAGTTTTTATATTGATGAATACATCTTATCTTTCAATAGATAATATAAGACGTTTTGCTTACAGCGCAAAGACCGCACTCACGCAAACATCTGTCGGTTCAAACGATGTCATCACTTATTCTTCGGGTAAGATCCCAATATTCTCACCTTTTAAGGATGGACTCGCAATTCTTGATGATTCGTCTGTTTCCGTATACAGCCGAGATAATATCAAGTATTCCGCTCACCATGTAAATTACAGAAATCCTGTGTTGCGTGTTTCGGATGAATATATTCTTTGTTTTGACCGTGGCGGAAAAAAACTTTCTGTCTATAACAGCTTTGATCTTCTTTTTGAAAAAGAATTTTCCGATATTATAATAAACGCATCGGTTGACAGTTCCGGGCGTATAGCTGTTATCACTGAAAAATACGGTTATAAAGGTCAACTTACTGTCTTTAATACATCTTTTGAAGAACGTTTTTTATGGTATTCTGCCGACGCTTATCTCGTTGATGTTGCTTTTACTTCAACAAACAGCGTATCAGTCGTATCAGTTGCTCAGAATATGGAAAATATAGATACGGTTGTTTATACTTTGAATTATTCTGCAGGTGAAGAACGTTCGAAGGTTGTTTCTCAAAATGCTTTCCCTCTTTCTGTTGCGAAAAAAAATGACGGATCAGTCGAGATTCTTTCTGAGACCGGTTTGATCTCATTCAGAAGCGGCGGATGTAATACAGTATACTCTTACGGTTCACGTGTTCCCTATAAATTCTTTCAAAGCGATAAATATACTGTTTTTGCTTATGATCTTAACACTCCCGATAATCATTTTTCGGTTTACGTTACCGATATTACAGGCAATAAACAGTTTGAAACGATCGTTGAAAACGTAAAATCCATATCTGCTTTTGCCGATACTATTTTCGTTTTAACATCTGAAAAGCTTCTTGCTTTTGACCGTACAGGTGCGGTCGTTTCCGAAGCGGAAGTCCCTGTCGGAGTTACGGATATAGTGGCAGGAAAACAGAATTGCGTTCTTTACGGTGCGGAAAAAGCACACATAATATCTACTGCGATTATTGTAAAATAATAAATATAACACATAACAACACACAACGTATAAACGAAAGGGGTATCTTTTTTGAATATTGCTTTAAGTACAGGTCTTGATCTGCTTGTGATCGCGATATTGGCCATATGTATTGTTCTCGGGTGCAGAAAGGGTCTCGTCCGTTCTGTTATCGGTCTCCTTGGTAAAATAATCTCTCTTGTTGCAGCTTTTTTCCTTTCCGAGAATCTCGGGGTTTATCTTGATAAAAATTATATCCATACACCGATGCGTCAGTGGCTTGTAAATCAACTTTCTCCTACTGCCGAAAATATCAATGCATCGCTTGCATCGCTCGATCTTGATTCGCTTTTCAATGAACGTCCCGAGTTTTTTGTTAATATTACAAACCTTCTAAATGTTAATATTGATGATGTTTCAAATCGTTATTTTGCAATAAAAGCTCAAGGTATAGAACAGGCAAAAGCGGCTATTATCGATGTTATGATATCCCCCGTTTCGTCTGTTTTGAGCCGTATTGTTGCATTTTTGATCATTTTTATCGTTTGTGCGATCGGGGTTGCGGTCCTTTGGTGGCTTTCAGATCTGATCATTAATCTCCCCATTATCCGTCAGCTCGATACCCTCGGCGGTGCCGTTTTCGGTGCGCTTAACGGTATTTTGATCGTTTTTGTAACAGTTTCTGTTATCGGTCTTTCTTCTCAGTATGTCCTTAAGGATTTTACTTATGAGGATCGAAACGCTATTGTTGAAGGCACAGTGCTTTATGAACAGTTCCGAAATATAAATCCGATAACAAGTCTTATTGAATCCGACAGTAATAAATAATTTTAGTAATTCAGGTGCTTGATGTGACAATTCCCAATATTATAAGTATAATAAGGATACTTCTTGTTCCCGTTTTTTGTGCTTTGTATTTTACTCCGCTCAGATGGGTCTCATTTATTGTTCTTATTCTTTCCGGTATCTCCGACGTTTTGGACGGAATGATCGCCCGCAAATTCAATCTTATTTCAAAGGTTGGAAAGGTTCTCGATCCCATTGCCGATAAACTTTTTCAGCTGTCAACCGTTACCTGCCTTTGTATTGACGGCGCAGTCGGCTGGTGGCTTCCGGCTCTTATGGTTGCAAAGGACTTATTTATGCTTATCGGCGGTTCTGTTTTTTATCATAAAACTCATGCTGTTATTGCTTCAAGATGGTATGGTAAATTAACCTCATGCCTTCTTTTCTTAACATTTGTTATTTCTTTTTTCTTAGATTTTCTTAATGTTGAGTTTAGAATGGTAACAGTCTCCTGTCTTGCTGTTATAACAATGATCTTCTCTATAATATCGGCAGTAAACTATACGCGAGCTGCGATTCAAATAAACAACGAACATAAAAACAAAGGATTAAATAATGGATATAAAACGTCTGATGTGTGACCGATGCCATAAACGCATCGCAATAGTCTTTATAACAAAAATGGAAAACGGTGTTCCTCAGAAACAGGCTCTTTGCCTGAAGTGCGCGAGAGAACTCGGTATGGATCCGACAAAGGATATCGCAAGCAATTTCGGTATCGACGAAAAACAGTTCGAGGCAATGAACGAAGAACTCAGTAACATGATCGCTGAGTCCGAAGATGGTGATTTTTCTTTGGGCGGCGCTCTCAGTCTCGATCCGGATAATAAAATTTTCGATGAGGTCGGCGGCGAAAATGAACAGCCTTCCGAGAAAACCGAAAAGAACGACGGAAAAAAACACGGAGAGCCTAAAAATACTCCGCAAAAAACACGTTTTCTCGGTCAGTTTTGTAAAAATCTTACCAAGGCAGCCGCAGAAGGTAAACTCGATAATGTAATAGGCAGGGAAAAAGAAATTGAACGTGTTCTTCAGATTCTTTCCAGACGAACAAAAAAC
>SVMP01000006.1 GCA_015067385.1 Oscillospiraceae bacterium
GAATGGTCGGGGTATATTCGGGTGTTTGAACGATATCGTTTGTCACGCTGGTGGGACGATCTGTCTGTGTTTTGTTTACGGGTGCGGAACTGTCCTTGCCGACAACTGTTCCTATTGCGAAAGAAGTGGTGATAAGGCATATTGCCGTGAGGATCGCTGTCGCTGCTATCCAGAACTTGCCGCCCTTTTTCTTTTCTTTAACTTCCTGCGTGTAGACGGGTATATTTGAATAAAATGTCGGTTCTTCATATACACGGCGTACAGGTTCTTCGTAAATTCTTGTAACAGGCTCTTCGGGTGCTTTTGCCTCGCTTGTACCGTGTTCTTTTTCTTCAACAACGGTTACTTCTTCGGTGACCTGTTCGGTTTCATTTATTTCGTTGTTAATTTTTTCGTTGTCCATAATAAAAAAGCTCCGTTTTCAGATTTATGGTATCATTATAATTCATTATTTTGTTTTACGAGTGACGTGTCTGTGGCAGTTTTAAGTAAATACCGTTATTTAAAATGTATCGTAAAAAACCACTTCGTCCATCGGTCTGTATTTTGAATGCAGATCGAGCGGCTTTGCATCGGGGGCAGGGTAGCCCATTACGATGAGCGCTGTCGGCTCGATGTTTTCGGGAATGTTGAAAGTTCCCCTCATAGCCGTCGGATCAAAATGCATTACCCAACAGCAGCCGACCCCAGCATTGTGCGCCGCAAGGATCATATGCGTTGCAACGATCGCCGCATCGACAGGTGAAGACAACGCCGCATCATACGGTCTTTTCCAACCCTCGTCTTTGTTATGGCAGACAAGCATCGCCGTGGGCGCATTAAAGTGGCACTTTGTACATTTTTTCAGCTTTTCGATCGATTCATCGTTGTTTAAAACGAGGATCCTCTGCGGCTGATAGTTGCAGCCTGTCGGCGCTTTGTGTGCGGCGTTAAGAATTATATCTATAACATTCTGCGGAAGATGTTCAGGCAAAAATTTGCGAACGGAATATCTTTCGCATATAAGCTTTTCAAATTCCATTTTTCACCTCAGGAAATATAGTATACAGATAAACGTCCGACAGCTTGGTCTTATCAACATTGAGCCGAACGTATTTTTCAAGCATTGCTTCTCTTTTCATTCCTATTTTTTCGAGAACTCTCACGGATGCTTCGTTTTCAACTGCGCAATGGCTTTGAATTCGTTCAAATCCCAGATTGTTAAAACCGTATTCGATAAGCCCTTTTGCCGCTTCCGTGGCATATCCGTTGTTTCTGAATCTTTTTACAATCCAGAAACCGAGGTCTGCTCTGGAATGCAGAGGGTATACGTCGTGAAAATTGATCATGCCGACCTGCTCTCCGTCCGTTATACGTTCGATCGTCCAATCGTAAAACTGTCCCATCGAATATCTCGCAAAGATCTCTTCGAGAAAATTCTGCGTATCCTGCAATGTTTTGTGGGGTTCCCAAAATTCATAAAGAGAGGTCTCGGGCTTTGACAGAGCGCTGTAAAAGACAATATCCTCCGGCTTGACTTTTCTGAGGATCAGATTCTCTGTTTTTACCGTAGGAAAAGATTTTTTAAACATTTATATCGATCTTCCTTTTTTATGTGTCAAAAACGGTATTCCGTAAATACTATAAGTAATGAATTCTATTGAAAAGAGGTCCGACCGTGACCGACATCCGATCTCGCATTTGCGAGGCTTTGGGCGCTTTCTCTCCCGTTTTTAATGCTTATGAAGCATTTGTATCCGAAAAAATAAAATATGATCCTTCGGAGCTTTCCGTTCGCGGAAATAATGACAGACAGCTTTTTTCGAATGCCGAATCGGGCTTTAAAAACTATATCATAGAAAGAGAGCGAACGAAAAAAAGTATTATGTTAAATAAAACAACGGACGATCTTTTTCATATTTTAACGGCTATGCTCGGAACTGAAAAAATGCTTCTTTATTCTTTTCAAGCTGTTTTTCTGACAAATATGAAAATCGTTGAAAAAGAGGCGTATGACGTGTATTGTAAAGCGTTTAACGGATATATCTGATGCTCGGTTTATTCTTCCTGCATCTTTCCGATGATCATTTCTTTTGCGTACGGAAGCTCTTCTATCCATCTTGCAAGCTCACGCCATTCTTCAAGCTTGTGGTTCTTTCTTAATGCATACATTCCGATAAGATTTTCGTAGTTTAATGTACATGTTCTCATCTGATTGTAGCTTGAGGGGAGAAACTGGATAATATCGTACCAGTAAGTTTTATCTTTTGTTTCAAGGAACAAAAGACGGAGCTTTTCAAGATGTGCGATAACGCCGTCAAGCATCTCAAGCGTTTCGGGTGTCATATGATCGTGAGAAAAATCGTCTCTGGAAAAGGGCTTGGAGTGGATCTTGTGCATAGTGCTCGTGGAGTTTGCAACGGTGCCTACCTTGTAGGTGTCGAATTCCTTCCACCAGTAAAGCGGCGCTGTTATATCAACGCTTACAAAGATCTGACGCATGTATTTTCTGTGAGTGCTTCCCGCAGATGCAAGACGGGACGCAAAATCAAGGTCGGCAGGTCCGAGAACAAACTTACCGTTTTCATCGTAGTAACTGTCGCTTTTTGCCCAACTGTTCATGGGGTTTCTTGCGCCCCTTATGGCATTGTCAAAGTTCATAACAGATGTTCTTTCGAGCTTTATCATTTTATTTCTCCTTTTATATACACTCTTATTTGTCTTGACAGATAAAAAGACCAGATATAAACCTCGTTTACCGGCTTGTTAAAACATTTTTCAGCCGCATAAACGTAGTATTCGAGCTGCTTTTCATATCTTCTTATAAGCTCGTCTTCGTCGGCGCGGTCGGTCTTGTAATCGAGAAGCAAAAGTCCGTCTTCCGTTTCGCACAAAAGGTCAATAGCGCCCTGAAGCAAAATTTCTTCTTTTGTTTCTGTGTCTGAAGTAAACTCCGAGGACGGTATTCTCGCAACGAAATACTCCTCTTTTCGTACCTTCTTCGATGACGATATTTTTCTGTAAAGATCGCTGCTTTTGAATGCTTCGATCTTTCTTTTGCTTTTTATTACGGTCTCTGCCTGACGTTCGCTCAATATTTTTTTCGAAACGAGACGCAAAGCCTCTTTTTCTGTCGGTTCGTCTAAGTTCGCCACCGAAATAAAGGTATGTATCGCCGTTCCTGCTTCTGCTCCGGAAAGCTCTTCGCTGTCGAGCATAAACCGAGGCCTTCTCATTTCGGTCTCTTCTTCCGGCTGTTCTTTTATAAATTGCTCGCTTCTTTCGTCCGCAAGCTTGTTTTTAACAAGCTCCGTAACACTCAGCTTTGCCGGAATTCGCTGCTTTTTTTCAACCGATATGCATCGTCTTTTCAGTTCTTGTTCGCTTATCGGTATATCCGTTTTTCTGTCTTCTGTTTCAACGGAAAAAGCATCGGGCATCTCTTCGTCTGCCTGTACGAATATATCTTCTCTTTCTTTCGTTTCAACATCGGAAAATTCCGTTATCAGCGGTTCGCATTTCGGATGGCATGTCAGACAGTAAAGCAACAGATCTTCGGGGGATCTCGCATCGATTATCTGCGACTGATATACCTTGCCGTTTTCTCTGAATACCGATTTTTTCTGCAGCTTTACTTCATCGTATTTTTTGCTGCATGAAATTATTATCAGATTTTCTCTTGCTCTTGTAAATGCAACGTAAAGCAAACGCAGGTTTTCCGACATCAGCTTTCTTCTCTTTTTTCTTGAAACAAGCTCGTACATGAATGTCGTTTGCTCGTACACCATCGCAGGATCTCTCATTTTAGTTGCAATACCTGCGGATATGTCGAGAATAAGCGGCTTTGACAGATCTTTCATGTTGAATTGCTGATTGATCTGAGGAAGAATTACGATCGGGAACTCCAGACCTTTTGATGCATGGATCGTCATTATTTTAACGAAATTGCCTGACGGCGTGCTTTCGGGCGCTTTTATATTTCCCGATGCGGATGCGTTTTCCGTGAATTTAATAAATTCGTAAAGCGTTCCGCCTTTGTTCTCTCCGAATGAACGGCAAAATGCGTAAAAACTCATCAGACGTTCTTTTTTCAGATATCCGAGCGGCATACATGATACATACGACGGGTATCCTGTCGTTTCGTATATCTGCCATAAAAGTCGGTGTACGGGAAAATTTCTCGCAAGGATCTGCATTTTTGTCAGCATATCGAGAAATTCCGCCGAATGTTCATTCTCTTCCGAAGATCTGACAAGGGAAGAGTAAAGCGGCGCTTTTTTGTCTTCAAGCTTTATCTTTGCTATCTCGTCAGCGGAAAATCCTCCGATCGGTGAAAACATCGCCGCAAAAAGCGAAAGGTCATCGTATGGGTTGTCTATCGCTTTCATAAATGCAAAAACGGTTGAAATTTCCGGAGAATCGAGAAACGTTCCGCCGCCCGTTCCGCAACACGGTACGCCCTCTTCGAAAAATATGCGTTCATAGACGGCAGCATTTGTCATCGTTCGCATAATTACCGCAAAATCTGAAAAGTCCGCAGGTCTTGCAGGATCGGAAACCTTTAAGCCGTCGTTTATTAACTGCTTTATTTTTCTTGCGGCAAATCTTGCCTGCGTTTCAACGTTTTCCTCATCATCTTCGCCTTTCAGCAGATGTATCTCAACGTCTGCACCGTCTCTTTCGGGATATTTTGCACCGTAATAAAGAGCCTCGTTCTCGCCGTAATCCATGCCGCCTGCTCTTGAAGAAAAGAGATGTTCAAAAACAAAATTGCAGAAATCGAGGATCCCTTTGCGGCTTCTGAAATTTTTATTCAGATATATAACGGGAAAAAGCCCCTCTTTTGCAATAAAATTATCCGGGTTTGCCTGGCGGAACATGTATATGCTCTGCTTCACGTCGCCAACGGCAAAGCAGTTGTTTTTTGATATCGATGAAAAAAAGCATTCCTGCAAATCGTTAACGTCCTGATATTCGTCAATGAGTATCTCGTCAAACATCTCCGAAAGCTCTTTTGCATATTCTGTCTTTTCGGCAATTCCGTTTTCGTCTCTTTTAACGGTAAGTCCAAGCGCAAAATGAGCTATCGCATCAAATGAATACGCATTTTTACGTTTCATTTCGGCGTTGACTCTTGAGATATATTCAAGGGTTATGTCAATAAGAGCAAATACTCCGCCTCTGACTTGTTCAAGGTCGCTCTTTAATATTTCGCTCGACATTGTGAATATCGGCTTCTTGAGATAATCCTTAAGCTCCGCTCTGAATGTCTCGAATTTCAGCGTGGCACGTGTGTAAGGCTTACATTTCGGGCTCGTCGGAAACGAATATCCCGAAACAAGCTTGTGAACACTGTTCCAGTCTCCGTTTTCAAGAGCAGTCTTTATGCTTTTTAAAAACTCTGCTTCCGAAGAAACAATATCCATGCCTTTGTCGGAGAAAGGACAGTCGTTTATTATATCTTCATATATTCCTATGTAGTCTTTAATGTCGGGCAGGATCTCTTCGCAGGCGTCCGAAAGCCATATGTTCGGATCCAGATATGCCGCTTTCTGTCCGTCTGCCCAATCCTCCGGAAACGGTAATGCCTGAAAAAATGTGTAAAGCAGGTTTATCTGCTCGGACAACGCTTCGTTTTCTCCCTCGCCGCCGAAAAGCCTTAAAAGTTCATCGAATCCGTTGGAAAAATCGGCATAACGTTCTTCCAGAAGATCGGTGAGGACCTCTGTTTTTAAAAACAGATATTCCGCTTCGTCAAGCAGACGGAAATCGGGTGAGATTCCGAGCGTTTTAAAATTTTCTCTGACTATTTCGCAGAAAAAGCTGTCTATAGTGCATATTTTCGCCTTGTAAAGAAGAAGCTTCTGACGGCGTAAACTTTCGCTGTCTTTAAAATCGGCGGTCGGCAAAAGCTTTCCTATTCGCTCTCTCATCTCACTTGCCGCAAGACGGGTGAAGGTGACAACAAGAAGCCTGTCGAGACTTCCCCCTGCCGCCGCATATTCAACAACTCTGTTTGTCAGCACCGCTGTTTTACCCGAACCTGCCGCCGCACTTACAAGAAGGCTGCCGTCACGTTGGTAGATCGCCTGCTGTTGTTCCTTTGTCCAATTATTCATATCTCTGTGCTTTCGGTTTCGATCTTGTCGAAAATATTGTCAAATCCTATGTGTTCCATGCCGCGTCCCCGACCGTCGTTCATGCAGAACTGATTGTAAACGCAGTAGTCGCAGCTGTCTTTTTTCTTTGTTTTTATCGGGTTTTTATTTGTATTCCCGGCTAAAAGCGTCTCTGCCATATTCGCAAGCAGCTTTTTTATATGAACAAACAGCTTGCCGAATTCTTCTTCCGTCACAAGCGGCTTGTTTCTTGAACTGCTCTTTACCGGTATGTATTTCCCGCCGAGCCCGTCCTCCATGGCGTTCAGAACAGACGTGTTATCAAGAAAAATACCTGAACGCGGATGCTTTTTCCAAAGCTCGCTCTCCGCTTCTTCGTATCCGCCGTCTTTGCTGATCGCTACTATTTTCGGATTTGCACCGACATACATACACCCTGCCGGAACAGTAGGTCCGTAAACAGCGGCTCCGTTTTCGTTCAACGCACAAAGATACATGAGCATCTGAACGTCGAGACCGTGATAAACATATTGCAGATCAAACGTCTTGCTTCCGCTTTTATAGTCTATTATCCGCAGATATTTTCTGCCGTCTTTTTCGAATATATCCGCTCTGTCCGCCGTGCCGACAAGCCTTATGCTTCCTCCGCCGTCAATGGGTATGATGACAGGCTTTATTTTCCCTTGATCGCTTATCTGTACCTCAAAATCAACGGGAACAAATTTCGATTGCTCAAGCTCATCTCGAAACATTATCAGAAGCCTTGCGCTTTTATGAACAAGACGTTTGAAATACGTCATAAATCCTGCAGGCGGTTCTGCTCCCCCGAAGGTCGAATCAATATATTCATGTGCCAGCTTTTCGGTCGTTTTACGAATGCTTTCGTCGTCTCCAAGTCCGTCCTTTATTGCGTTTTGCAGAACGTAATGCATATAGTTGCCCGTTTCGAGTGCTCCCAATATCTGCTCACGCTTCTTTTTTAGCCCAAGACCGTATTCGCAAAAATAAGAGAATCCGCATTCGTAATATTTTGCAACACGTGTGGCGGAAAGCCTCATGTTTTTCCCGAATAGCTTTTCTGCAGTGTCAGGCTCAATACCCGTCAATTCTTTGTTGTTCAAAAAACGGCTGTATTCCGTCTCACTGAGAAATTTCTCAAGCGTTTTCGAACCCGATCTTGCATAAATATCAAATGCCGATGCCACGTTTTGTATTCTGTCGATGAGTGAATTCGGATCTTCATCTGATAAAGGGCTTTCATATTCGAGGGAAGGAAAAATCCTCATTATCTCCGTTATTGCCGATGATGGACGTGTTTGCCCCGAATTTGTGTTGCTGTATGATAAAAACAGCTTTTCGGTGGGTGATGTTATGGCTTTGTATGCAAGAAATTGCTCGTGAAGAAGCTTGTCTTCGTCTGTTTTTCCAAGCTCCATGTCGTATTTTTCCAACAGCATCCTGTCTTTGTCGTCAAACAGAGAAAAACCGCTGTCTGTCCTTGGAAAATTACCGTCGGAAAGTCCCAAGACAAATACTGCCCTCGGTCTGTTTAACGGAACGGATTCTATTCCGCCTGCCGTGACCTCGTTGATCGCTGTAGGGATTATACCTATATCATGTTCCTCAACAACGGAAAAAAGAAGCTCTCTGAATTCATCGAGCGATACTTTATCGTCTCCCGCCGCCGCAACAAGCTCGTCTATCGCATCTATTATCAAGTCGTATATCTGCTTTTGCTCTGCCAAAAGAGCGTCTTCACCGTATTTTGAATATGCGTCGCCGACCTTTTCAAGAGCACTCTGCAGGGATACCGATATAAAAAATTCGAATAACGCTTCCGATATTTTTTTAACAGTTCCGCCCTCTGCGTTTCTTTTGAATGCTTCCGCTTTTTCAACAACGTATTTTCTCACGTTGTTTATGCGTTCAAGAAGCTCGTCGCCTGCAGGATCTGTCGGAAGGGTAAACGGTGTTAAAAAACGGCTGTATGAAATTCTCCATTTATTTATGTAGCTTTCAAAAGCCGCAACATCATCTGTCTCAGGTTCGGTAAGTCCCGTTTTTAAAAAGGCAAGTACGTTTTCTCTTCTGTATCCGTCGCATACGATCGAAAACAGCGCATCGATAAGCGCGGACAGAGGCTTGATCCTCAACGGTACTCGCTTGTGACAGAAAAGCGGAACGCCGTATTTCGCAAACGAAGGCTCAAGAACCGATGAATATGCGTCTGAATCACGCATTATCACCGTAAAATCATCATATCTGTAGCCGTTGTCTCTTACAAGCTCTGCTATCTTTGCGGCAACCCTGTCTGTTTCGTCGATTATGTCGGATGCTTTATATACGGAGATGTTTTCGGGCGCGCCTTCGAATACTCCGTCAAAATAAAGATTTTTTGCAACAGCCGTAAGATCGTCCGGTCTGCCGCTTTGCTCGGAATCGAGCAGATGTACATTAAAATCTATACCTGTCTTTGTCGCTTTCCCTCTGAGAGCATTCGCTCCTTTCGAGATCACGGAAAACAGAGAATATTTCGGTTCGTTTAATGATGATGCGGGTAACGTAATGGTAATATTTGCCCCCGTCTTTGCAAGGGCAAGGATAACCTCGGTTTCCGATGCGAGAAATCCCGAAAATTTATCGCAAATTATCTCTTCTCCGTTGAAAATATCAGTTTTCAGTATTTCTTTTGCAAGAACGGACAGATAATCGTCGGGGTCAAACGTTCCGTCGGAAAGAAGCGCTTCGTATGCGGACGCAAAAAGAGATATGTCGTGAAGCTTGTCGTTACCCTCTATTGCGGCGGTCTTTTCAAGGTCTTCGGGCGTAATGCCGCTTATCTTCATTTCCGTTATCGCTCCGCTTATAAGCGAAATAAACGGAAGAGATCTGCTTTTTTCGGGGTAGTATTTCAAAAAAGGAGATACTTCGGACACGGCTTTCATCAACAGAGCGTTTCGTCCGCCTTCTCCGATAAATGTGTATCTCAGAGCGCCTGTTTTCGCAAAGATTATCTTTGACAGTCTCTTAAAAGAAACGACCGAAATTCTGCGCACTTTTCCCTCCCCGAACATTTCAAGGAATCGGCGTTCCGTTTCAAACGTGTATTGTTCGGGTACGATTACGGTTATTTTTTTGTCTTCGGAGCTGTTCAGAAATTTTACGATTTTTTCTTCAACATACTCGTTTCTTTTAAGATCGGAAATTCCGAGAATAAGTTCGTTCATAATGTCTTTCCAAAAACAGAATAAATATTTTTCGTCGGGCAATACTTATAGCACAAATAATTATATGAGGTGCTTATGTATAACAAGGTCGAGATATGCGGAGTTAATACCTCCGAGCTGAAAGTTCTTTCGGAGGCTGAAAAAAGCGCGCTGTTAAAACGAATAAAGCAGGGGGATACAGCCGCGCGTGATGAGTTTATAAACGGAAACCTGAAGCTTGTTCTGAGCGTGATTCAACGTTTTTCAAACAGAGGCGAAAATCTCGACGATCTTTTTCAGGTCGGCTGTATCGGTCTTATAAAATCCATCGATAATTTCGATACTTCGCAGGATGTCCGCTTTTCAACGTATGCCGTTCCGATGATAATAGGTGAGATCCGTCGGTATCTTCGTGACAACAACATGGTAAGAGTCAGCCGTTCAATGCGTGATACGGCTTACAAGGCGCTTGCCGCTAAAGAACATCTGAGTAATTCTTTGGGCAGAGAACCTACGGTCGAGGAGATATCTTCAAAGGTGGGCTTGCCGAGGGAGGAGGTCGTTATGGCTATGGAGGCGATCATTGAGCCGGTTTCGCTTTACGACCCCGTGTACAGCGATGAGAGCGATTCTCTGTATATTATGGATCAGATAAGAGACGATACCGATAACGATAATAACTGGATAGAGGAGATCTCGCTTCGTCAGGCAATAAATCAGCTTTCCGAGAGAGAAAAACATATCCTCTCGCTTCGCTTCTTTGCAGGTAAAACACAGGTCGAGGTCGCAACCGAGGTCGGAATATCTCAGGCACAGGTGTCTCGCCTCGAAAAAAGCGCTCTGACCCAGATAAAAAAACATCTTTAATAAGGCTTAATTGCGGAGGTCACAATATCAAGTGGCCTCCGCTTTATTATTTATCTTTGCTTTTAGCCGATGTTTTCAATAGTCTTGAAGAGGTCGGAATTGTCCTTGATCTTCTGTGCGTTGCCCACGCAGCAGGTGTAACCCTGGTCGAGAACATCTTTTATCATCTTTGCGGTGCTGTTCATCTTTTCAACGGTTACATCAAGGATCTGCTCACGTTCCGTCTGGATATCTTCGTAAGTTCTGCCTGTAATGTATGAAGAAAGAGAATAGCCGATCTTTCCGCTTATGGATTTAGGTGTGTCGATGCCGCTGAATGTACCGATGATATACTTTGTAAGCTCTTTTTCGTCGGGGTTAAGAGCCGCAACAAAGTCGGGAGTCTTCATGTAAACATCGTTTGTTTCCGCAAGCTTCGGGTCTCTGTAAGAGTAGAAGAACACGTCGCCACAGTCGGGAGCAAAGCCGCAGCCGCAGCCGTATGCGCCGCCTTTAAGACGGATCATATTGTACAGATAGTCGCAGTTTGCCGCTGTTCTTACAACCGCAAGAGCACCGTCGTATTTATATCCCGCATCGAAAAGGTTTCCGCCTTTAACGAGGAACTGAATAAGCGACGGAGTCATGAAGCCTTCGTTCTTTGCTTCCGGAACGATAGCCGCAGCTTCGCCGAGATCCTTGTGGTCAAGTTCCGCAAGCTTGTCAGCAAATGCTTTAACAGCGCCTTCGGTTGCTTTTACGCCTGCTTCGTCCGCTGCGATACTTATCATCATGTTCTTTGTATCGAATATATAACCTGCCGCAGCATAGAGATTTTCGGAAAGCGCATCCTTGTTTGCATCGAAATTATCAAAAATATTCTTTTTGAATTTATAGTTTTCAATGCCGCCGAGATATTCGTCAACAACACCTCTTGCGGTGTAATACGACTTGATCCTTGCAATACCGACTGCGTTGCCGCTGCCGATTATCTGTCTCTGCTTGTAGGAGATGTCTTCGCCGAGGATCTCACGCAGACGCTTTGTATCGCAGAATTTGGATGCGGTCATCATCTCGCTTGCAAGCTCGAAAGCGTAGGGTATCTTGTCTGCAAACGCTTTGATGTTAACGGTAAAGATAAGCTTAGATTCGTCTTTTTTACCGAATACCTTGTAGTTGCTCAGACCGAACGATACGTCGCCCGTATGGATCTTGATCTCGCTTGTAAGATCGGATGCGGTAAATCTTTCGGTGTCGATCTGACCGAGAACACTTGAAAGGAAGCTTAAATAAGGAAGCTTTTCTGTCGGTACGGAACCTATGTTGAACATAAGCTTAACGTATGTTATGCCGTTTGTTTCATATTCGTGACGGATCGCGGGGAAGCCTGCAATATTGCATTCAACATTTGAGAAGTTTTCAGCCTCACGCTTGATGTCCGTTCTTTCAATGGACGGAATGCAGGAAAGCTCTTCTTCAGTTGCTTCCGCAGTCTGATATTCGATAAGCTTCTTTGTTGATGCAACGATCTCATCGATCTGTTCTTTTGAAAGGGTCGCCTTGTAATCCGCAAGCTTCTTTGCAAGCTCTGCGTTTTTCTTTTCGGTAAGTCCTTTTTCGGGTTCAACGGAAAGGAGAATACCGTGATTTGTATCGAGAATTCTCTTTTGGATAAGGTCTGTGTAATAGCTTGTTCCGATATAAGAACGCATTTTTTCGTAACGCTCGTTTTTACGGAACGCATCGAATACTCTGCTGTCATCGTAAAGCCATGTCTGAAGCATATCGATGATATAGTATATACCCTTTGATGTTCCGCCGTAGTCGGATTCTCTCCAACGGTATTCGGAGTTGTTGATATTGCCGAGAATCGCTTTTTCGTTGATGCCTTCTTTTACGATCTTTTCAAGGGTTTCGAAGATTATTTCCTTGAATCTCTGCTTGTCTTCTTTCTTCGCATTCTTTGCAACGATGATAAATGCAGGGGTAAGAAGATGATCTTCAAATCCGCCGTAGATGTCCTGACCGATGCCTGCATCCATGAGAGCCTGCTTGAGAGGCGCACCGGGCATACCGATAAGAACTTCGGAGATTATTCTCCATGCGGTGCATTCTTCGTTGTCGAGCATAGAACCGCATGAACATGCAAAGGTGAGATATGTTTTGCCGTCTTCGTCCTCGTCTTCAGCAATGGAATATTTTTTGGTTATCTCTTTTATGCAGCCGAAGGGCTCGGTCGTTTTGATGGAAGAGTCAACTTCAAGTCTGTCAAAGTTGGAAAGATAGTTTTCATCGATCCATTTAAGCTTTTCAACAACGTCCATATCGCCGTAAAGGAAAATATAACTGTTGGAAGGATGATAATATCTTCTGTGGAAATCAGTATAGTATTCGTATGTAAGTTCGGGTATAACATCGGGGTCGCCGCCTGAGTTTACTCCGTATGTACTGTTCGGATAAAGACCTGCGCCGAATTCTTCGAATACGATAGAGTCGGGGGAGGACATAGCACCTTTCATTTCGCTGTAAACAACGCCGTTGATCTCAAGCGGAGCGTCAGCATCTTCAAGATGATAATGCCAGCCTTCCTGCATGAAGATCTCTTTGCGTTTGTAAAGATTGGGATAGAAAACAGCATCGAGATAAACGTGCATAAGGTTCTGGAAATCTTTATCGTTGTAGCTTGCAACGGGGTAAAGGGTCTTGTCGGGGTACGTCATTGCGTTAAGGAACGTATGAAGAGAGCCTTTTGCAAGCTGCATAAACGGGTCTCTTGCAGGGAAATCCTTAGAACCGCAAAGAACGGTGTGTTCGATAATATGGGGAACACCGGTACTGTTTTCGGGCGGTGTTCTGAATGCCGCACAGAATGTCTTGTTCGGGTCATCGTTTGAAATAACGCAGAGGCGCGCTCCCGTCTTCTTGTGACGGAAAACGATACCGAGACTGTTTATGTCTTCAAGAAATTGTTCCTGTTCTTTTTCATATGCCGTGATGGCGGAAAAATCAATATCTTTCATCGTAATCAATCCTTTATGATTATATTTTGTTTTATTGTATCACATAAAGCAAAGAAAGTCAATAATCAATTTGTTTTATACTTCGCCGCCAATTTGTATTTTTCAGATGTATGTTCAATAAAAAACAAGTTGGTTGTTGACTTTTTTAAACGTATATTGTATAATGTTGTCAAAGGCAGTTTATTTATGGAGATAAGTTTTTGAATATGAACGGGAATAAAAAGATCTACACTTACGACACGACGCTTCGTGACGGACTCCAATCCGAAAATATCTTCTTTTCACAAAAAGAAAAAATAAATATCATACGTCTTCTTGATTCTCTCGGTATTGATTTTATCGAGATCGGTAATCCTGTTTACGATTCGTATGACAAAGAATTTTTTGACGATGTTAAAAAAATGGATCTCGTTCATTCAAAGATCGTTGCATTCGGAAACACCGCCCGTGTCGGAACAGCTCCCGCAGAGGATCCCGTCCTTTCTTTTCTCGCTTCCTTTACAGAACACTGCGCAATTTTCGGAAAAGCCTGGGATCTTCATGTTTCCGATGTTTTAAAAACAACAAAAGAAGAAAATCTCCGCCTTATAAGAGAAAGTATAAAATATCTTAAAGATAACGGCAGATACGTCTTTTTTGATGCCGAACATTTTTTTGACGGCTGGCTGAATAACCCCGAATATGCCCTCTCGGTTCTTGAAACCGCACAGGAATCGGGCGCCGACGAGATCATTCTTTGCGATACAAACGGCGGAACATTCCCCGAAGATATAAGCCGTGCCGTTTCGGATGTTAAAAACAAAATATCGGTAAAGATCGGTATACACACCCATAACGATAACGGGCTTGCGGTCGCAAACGCTCTTTTTGCCGTTTATGCAGGCGTTGAAAACATTCAGGGAACGATAAACGGTATCGGCGAACGGTGCGGAAACGCAAATCTTGCAACTCTTATTGCAAACCTGCAGATAAAATCTGGCTACGAGCTTCTTGACGGACAGCGAATAAGAAGTCTTACCGGCGTTGCTCAGTCTGTTGCCAAAATATCGAATGTTTCGGTTCACGATATGCCGTATATAAGTACCGCCGCTTTTACTCACAAAGCAGGTACTCACGCCGATGCGGTCCGCAAAAACCCCGTGACATTTGAGCATATAGATCCGTATTCCATTGGCAATAAACGAACGATACTTCTTTCCGAAATAAGCGGTAAAAATACACTGCTTCCGATGCTTCGCCGTGTCGATCCCGAGATAGATAAGGATTCCGATAAGGTAAACGCAATTCTTTCCGCCGTACGTTCAAAAGAGGCTCAGGGCTATCATTTTGAATCTGCTCCCGCCTCGCTTGAACTGTTTATAAGAAAGGAACTCGGTCTTTACCGCAAATATTTCGTTCTTGATTTTTATAAGGTCATTAACGAGGCTCGTGCAGGCGAAACAGGTAAGAGCATCGCTGTCGCAGAGGTAAGCGTCGGAAATCAGAAGGAAATGGCTGCCACTGACGGTGACGGTCCCGTTCTGGCGATAGGTAAGGTCCTGAGAAAAGCGCTCCGTGAATTTTATCCCTCGCTTGATAAAGTCCGTCTTATAAACTATGAGGTTCAGGCGATGGATAACCGCTCCGCAACCGGAGCTACTGTCCGTGTTCTTATCGAATCGACCGACGGCAAGGATATCTGGTCAACTGTCGGCGTTTCAATAGATATTATACATGCTTCGCAGGCGGCGCTTGTCGAAGCGATAGAATATAAGCTGTTAAAAGACGAAAACGAGGTCAGCTCTCATTTTTAAAAAGGACTAATTATGCATAAACTTTTTGTTTTACCCGAAGATATTCATGATAATGCCGTTACCGTTACGGGCAATGATGTTGAACATCTCCATGCTCTGCGTGTAAAAGAAGGCGATGATATAAAAATAAGCGACGGTGTTTCGTTAAATTACGATGCTGTCGTTAAAGAGGTCCGTAAAAATTCTGTTTCGTTTGAGATACTGCGAAGCTATGAATTCGAGAACGAGCCGAAAATCGATATAACCGTATATTGCGCACTTTTAAAAGGCGGCGCGAATGAGGACGTAATAAAGCAGGCTGTTGAACTTGGCGCAAATAAGATAGTTTTCTTTTCGTCGTCAAACTGCATCGCAGAAAAACGTGAAAAGGGCGAAAAATATGCCAAAACCGCACGTCAGGCAGCAATGCAGGCGGGACGGGACCGCATTCCCGAGGTCGTTTCGGGTGTAACGTTTGCCGAAATGATCGAAGGCCTTGCCGCTGCCGATATTTCCGCTTTTTTCCACGAAAAAGCCGATCTCCCTCTCTATGATGTTATTTTAACAAAAAAAGACCCCCGAAGCGCAGCTTTCGCCGTCGGCCCCGAGGGTGGTTTTACTGATAAAGAAGCTGAAATTGCGATCCAAAAGGGTATCCCTGTCGTATCTTTGGGAAAACGTATCCTTCGGGCTGTTACAGCTCCGCTTTGCGCGCTGTCTGTCCTTACTTCTGTATACGATCGATAGCGTTGAAGTAAGAAAGCTTTTTAGCGGTTTCGATTATCTTTTCGTTATCTCCGAATCTGCCGAGATATTCCGCAAGTATCTGACGGAAATAGTCGTGACGTACATATGAAAGGAAGCTTCTGCTGTCTGTGAGCATACCGAACATAGCGCCGATGTGACCGAGAGAAGAGAATGTTTCGAAAAGCTCGAAAATGCCTTTCTTATGGTCACAGAACCACCAGGGTACACCGATAACTGTTCCGGGGAATGCTCCGCACATCGTTATAAGCTCGTAGTACATGGACGGGTTGAGAGTGTAAACAACGGTTTTAGGCAAAAGACCGTCGGCAAACATCTGATCGAGAACGGATGTTACGCAGTCTGTGTCAAGCGGTTTTCCAACACAGTCAAAACCGCTGTCTCTGCCGATATTTTCAAGCATTTTTGTGTTGCTGTTACGTTTCGCGCCGAGATGCAACTGCATTATCATATTGCGCTTTGCATACTCTTTTCCGAGGAATACAAACAAATAACCCTGAAGACCTTCTGCCTCTGCGGCGGTGAGGTCTTTTTTGTTTATGAGCTTTTCAAAAGAAACAGCCGCTTCGTCTCTGTCTGCGATCCTTGTCGGGAAGCCTTCTATGCCGACATCGGAAAATTTACAGCCGTTTTCAACAAAGTAATCCATTCTCTTCGCAACAGCTTTTTCAAGACCGCAAAGACATTTTATCTCAGTTTCGCTTACCTTACCGAGATTTTCGATATATTCAAGATAGTTTGCATCAAAAACGATGAGCTTGTCAACTCTGAATGACGGAGCGACTTTTGTCTTCAACGTCTCATCAGCGGCAAGAAGCTTGTGATATTCAAGGCTGTCGCATACCTCGTCGGTCGTTGCAACGTATTCAACATTGAACATCTCAAACATTTTTCTCGGACAAAGACCTGTTTCCTTTATAACTCTGTTTGCTTCTTCCCAGATCTCTTCCGCATTTTCGGGACAAAGCTCTTTTTCAATGCCGAAAACAAGCTTCAGCTCAAGCTCGCACCAGTCTTTTATGGGGTTGCCGTATGCTGTTGAAACAACCTCTGCGAATTTTTCATATTTTTCTTTCATGGTCGTATCTTTGCCGGTAATGTATTTTTCTTCAATACCGTAAAAACGCATCAGACGCCATTTGTAGTGGTCACCGCCGAGCCACATTTCACCGAGGTCACCGAAAACCTTGTTTTCGTAGATCTCCTTCGGGCTTAAATGACAGTGGTAGTCAACGATAGGCAGATCTTTTATCTGCGAGTATATCTTTTCAGCCTGCGCTGTTGTTATGATCTTTTCCATTTTTTTCAACCTTTCCTGTTTGGTTTTGTTTGCCCTATTATATCACGGACTTTATCGTTTTGTCAAGTTGAAATATAATTAAAGATCAGCATATTGACATTGTTTAAAGAACATGATATAATTATTTATTATTAACATATGTAAGGTGAACGTAATGAAAAAATTATCTTTGCTTATTCTTTCTTTTGTTTTACTTATATCCTGTGCCGCATGTTCTCCCGATGAGCAGCCCGATGAAACAGAAAAAGATCAGGGTAATAAGACCGAAATCGAATCTGTTCCTCGCTCAACGGAATATAATGTTGAAATAAAAACTCTTTCCGACAGTGTTAAAGCCGAGGACGGAACCGAGCTTATCTCTGTTTCAGCTCAGTATCCCGTTATAACAAATCCCGAAGATCTCGAAAATGTCGATGAGATAAATAAAATGTACGAAGACAACGCCAAAGGCTATGTCGATGCCGTAAAAGCCGATTTTGATAAAAGGGTTACCGAAGCATACGCGACTGCTCCCGAATCGTTCGAGAAGTATACGTTTGAAGCTTCCTGTATCGTAACGTACAACAAAAACTGTTTTCTTTCCGTTAAAAGAGACTACGAAGAAAAGTTTGACGGCTTTGTCGGAAAAGAAACGTATGCCGATGTCTTTGATATGTCTGTAGGCCTTCCACTTTATGCCGATGAAATAATAACGGGCGACAGCGAAGATATCATGAGTATTATTTTTCTCGGATTTTCTGCCGTTGCAGAACAGTATCCCGACAGATTTGTTGAAGGCTACGTCGATATCCTCAACAGCGCCATCTCAGGTACGGAATTCTATCTTACCGACAGCGCAATGGTTTTCGTTCTTCAACCCGGTATTGCAACGTATGCGGAATACGGATGCCTTACTTTTGAATTTCCCTATGAGGGCAATGAAGCATATTTCCTTAAGCTTTACGAAAGATAAAGATAAAAATATCTCGGAATTTTGTTCCGAGATATTTTTTTGTTTTATGCATATTATTAATAAGAAACGTCGCTTCTTAAGAAGGCTTCGTTGCAGAACGGGCAAGTGATGTCCTCGCCTTCTTCTTTGCTTATGAAAATAAGAGTGTTACAGAACGGACATCTGATAAAAGAAGCTTCGGTGTCTTCATCATCGTCGTCGCAATCATGATCGCAACAATCGCATCCGTCTTCGTGACAGTGTCCGTCAAACAAACCAAGCTCGTCATCTTCCTCGTCCGAAAAATCATCCGAATCGAGATTTTTCAGCAAAACAGACTGGATATCGTAAAGATCCATGCTGAGTATATCGGAGAAATCTTCAAGCTTTAAAAGACGCTCCTCCATTTCGCTGAGCCGCATTTCATTTTTATTGAGCATATCGAACATCGATTCTGTAAACTCCAAAACATCGCCCTTAAGGTCTCCGTTGTTTTTGAGCTGCCGATACTGTTCTTCAAGTCTGATGAATTCTTCGCTCTTTTTCATTGTTTTATTCTCGTTTCAATTAGTTTTTTATATGACAAAAGCCCGCAATGGGCTTCTGTCAATTTGTTGATTTTTAATTAACCGAAGAAAAAGCCAACGGCTTTTTACTTCAAGGAATGCAAAGCGTTTTTGCTTGTAGCCTTGTCGGAAATAATGACTGTCGAAGAAAAAGCCAACGGCTTTTTACTTCAAGGAACTCAAAGAGTTCCCTATGCTCTTTCCAAATATTCGCCGGTTCTGGTGTCGATTCTGATCATTTCGCCTTCTTCGATGAATAGAGGAACTCTGATCTCAGCGCCGGTTTCAAGAGTAGCATATTTGAGAGCGTTGGTAGAAGTATCGCCTCTGACAGCGGGTTCGGTTTCGGTAACCTGAAGATCCATAAAGAAGGGGGGTTCAACAGAGAATACTTTACCTTTAACGGAAAGGATCTTAACAACGGTGTTTTCTTTTACGAATTTGAAGTTATCGGGAAGAATGTCAGCGTTGAGGGGAACCTGTTCAAAGGATTCGGTATCCATAAAGTAGTAAAGTTCGCCGTCGGTGTAAAGATATTCCATATCTTTTCTTTCAACAAAAGCAGCGGGGAATTTTTCGGTGGGGTTGAAAGTTCTTTCAACTACGCTTCCGGTTACAACATTTCTGATTTTTGTTCTAACGAAAGCTGCACCTTTACCGGGTTTAACATGCTGGAACTCAACGACAGAGTAAACAGTGTCGTCCATCTCGAAGGTAAGACCGTTCCTGAAATCACCTGCAGAATACATATTAATAAAACCTCCAAAAATAATGTCATGTAGTTCTTTATCTATTATACTATATTTTCAGAGAAATTTCAATCCCCTGAGGAGAAAAAAATGAAAACATTTGTGTTTTTTTTATCTTTTTTTATTGTCTTTTTTAGTTCACTTACACTTTCCGCGGAAAATACGCCGGAATTTATCATCGATGCAGGTCACGGCGGCGCAGACGGCGGAGCTGTCGGAATTGACGGTACATACGAAAAAGAGCTCAACCTTGATGTCTCTTTAAAGCTTTCCGATCTTCTGTATCTTGCAGGTGTCGATCATATTATGACCAGAACGACCGATTGCGATACGGACGGCGATCCTTCCTCGTTTAATAAACGGGACGATATTCTTGCAAGGAGCGCTGTTGCGAAGCAATATCCGTCGGCTGTTTTTGTTATGATACATATGAACAGCTCCACAGGCGCAAAGGATAAGGGCTTTCAGGTTTTTTTCGGACACAGATCTCCCGAAAGCGAAAATGCGGCGCAAAAAATATACTCGGCTGTTTCCGCATCGGGACTTGCAAACCGAATGAGAGAGGTAAAAAAAGCTCCGTCATCTGTTTATCTTACGGAAACGGTTGAAAACACCGCCGTTCTTGTCGAATGCGGCTTTATTTCAAATACGGATGACTGTCGGCTGCTGACAGACGAATGCTACAGACAAAAGCTTGCCGTTGTTTTACTTTCTGCGCTTTGTGAACATTGATGCGAATCTTTTGGCTCCGTTTATTGCGGAAAGTATGCCGTTTGAATACGGATATCTGAAAATGTACAGATCCTTAAAGTCATCTGATCTGTATATCCCCGACTGTTTCGTTACATGGCGTTCTTCAACTGTTGTCGCCTTTTCGTTGAACATCGTTTCGGGGATCGCAAAAAACATGGAGGAGAGGATCTGCTGCATATATTCAAAATTGTGTTCCGTTCCGAATATCTGCGGCAAAATTATCTGTTTTTCGAACGTCATGCCGATCTTCTGCGTTTCTGTCTGAAAAAACGTCATGCGGTTTTTGTAAGTATCCCGTATAATACAGCCCTGAGGCCAGCCCGTAAAAGATCCAACAGGCTTTGTTTTGGCGGAAAAAACAGCTTTCTTGCCTGTGCCGCCGCATCTTGTATCTATGACTGTTTTTGCCTTTATATTTACTTCCTGTTCGGTCTTTGCGGTAAAGCCTTCGGCGGACGGCACAAGCGATTTGATCTCTGTGTTTTCGGCAATGTTCGTTCCGTTCAACGAAAGATATGAGGCTAATTTCTCTGCAAAAGATACTGCGTTTAACGTTGCACCCCCGAACTCCGAATATACTGCTGAATCAAAATCAAAGGAAAAATCAGCCGAGGGTTCGTCAGATGTTAAAAAAAACGACTCTATATCCGAAAATTTATCAACGGTAAAACGCCTTTTCAATAAAGGTCTGTCTTTCGGTTTGTCCGAGAAAATAAATGATCCCCGTCGTTTAAAGCTTTTTTCACCGACTGCCTTTGTTATCTTTTCCAATTCTTCGATCAGGGCGGTAAATTCTTCGGTCAGTTTTTTTACGTTAACATCTTCTCTTTTTTCGATCGATATACCACCGTCCGTAAAAACCACATCCTTGCCGACAGATGTTCTGCCCGAACCGACAGTGTTTTTTTCAACAACGATTATTTCATTTTCCCCGTCATTTAATTCTTTTGCGGTCAAAAGCCCTGCAAGTCCGCCTCCGATGATGAGAATGTCGCAGGATACGTCGTTATTTATACTGTTAAACAATAAAAAAACCTCTCTTTATGAAATTCTCCATATTCATTCTTTCCCTTTTTCTTCCGTTTATTCCGCTTGACATTGACAAAACGTTATGTTATACTTTTATATATCTGAATATGAAGGGATAATTATTTTTTTTATGAATAAGTATAAAGTTGCGGATACCGTTCTTACGATACTTGTTATCGTCATCGCAATTGCCGCAGTTGTTGCCGCTGTTGTTTTTACATTTCGCTGGGTCGCAAGCCACAAAGAACCCGAGGGCCGTGTTTACAAGAGCGTTAAAATATATGAGCAGGAGCTTGTTGCAACGCCGAAAGCCGTTGACGGCGAAAATGTTATAGGCGTGTATTTTAAAGCACTCGATTCATTTTCGGGCATAGATATCACCTGCAACGCTTACGAGGAAAGCTCGATAGATATTCGTATTTACAATTTTGTTACCGATTATGCAACAACGCTTCTCGGTGAATCTATCGAAACCGCATCCTTTTCCGATTATGCTGACGGCGCAAAGCTTGCGGTCGGATTCGGGACGTTGCCTGCGGGCGAATATCTCGTTGTTTTAACATCAAAAACAAACGCCTTGATATCCTGCGGCGATTATCAGTCTAAAGAAGCGGATAATTCGGTCGTTGTTTACGAGAACGGAGATCTTCTCTTGAACTGCGTGCCGTATATGAGCGTTATTTTTGATGCCGAAGCCGAAGACGGTGTTTATTTCGGATAATAGCAAATAAAAAAATACAGAGCAGGAATTGTTTTGTTCCTGCTCTGTTTGTTATTCTTCGCTGTTTAATTCTTCAAGTATTTTTTGCGCGAGGGCTGCCGATATTCCTTTTACGGTACAAAGCTCTTCAACGCTTGCCGCTGCGATCTTGTCAACGCTTTTGAACTTTAAAAACAGATCCTTTGCTTTTGTTTTGCCTATGCCGTTTATCTGCTGAAGTCTTGTTTGCTGTGTTAACTTATCACGCAGATTTCGGTGATATTCTATCGCATATCTGTGGACCTCTTCCTGAAGTCTTCCGCAGAAAGCGAAAACCTCAGGAGATGCGGAAAGCTGTTTGTCGGGAATGTTGGCATCCGAAAAAGAAACAGCTTTTGTTTTATGCTTGCTGTCTTTTTTGAAGCCTATTACGGGGACTTTAAGCCCGCAGTCATCTACGGCTCTTAATGCCGCATTTATCTGACCTCTGCCGCCGTCGCAAACAATAAGGTCGGGGAGGGGAGCAAATTTTTTATCGCCCGAAACGTATCTTTGGAGTCTTCGGTATATCGCTTCGTACATATACGCAGTGTCATCGTAACCTTCGATCTTACCGATCTTGAGGCGTTTATACGATTTCTTCTCAAATATACCGTCGTTGCTGACCGCAATCCCGCAAACGATCTCCTCGCCTGCAATATGGCTGATATCGTATATCTCGATCCTTCGGATATTGTCAAGACCGATAAACTGATTGAAAAGCCTTTGCAATCGCTGACCTTTTTTCGTTCTTCCTTCGTATTGCAAAAGACGTTCGTCTGCATTCTTACGTGAAACGGCAAGAAGTGTTCTGTCTGAATCGAATGATGCCGTTGAAACAATGCCGCCGAGCCATTCGTTTATAAGCGGAAGCCATTCGTGGTCTTTTTCGAGATAAATTTTTGTCGGAAGCTGCGTCTCTTCAGTGTAAAACCGTTCGATATATTCACGCAGAAGCTCCGAGGTCATTTTTTCGGCAAATATATTGCAATTTTCCCCTATGACATATCCGTTTCTTATCCTCAGCATAAATATCGCACAGTGTCCGTCCGTTTCGCCGCAGGCAATATAGTCCGCGTTTCTTTTTTGCGTAACCATTGGTCTCTGTTTTTCGGTTATAAGGTTCAATGAACGGAGCCTGTCTCGCAGTTCGGCTGCTTTTTCAAATTCAAGTTCATCAGCAGCCTTTTCCATTTGCGCTTTAACGTTTTCGTAGATCTCGTCCGCTTCTCCCGACATTACGGAAATAATGTCGCCGTATATCTTATCGCTTTCCTCTTGTGTTAACGTTCCGACGCACCAGCCTGCGCATCTGTCTATCTGACGTTCCATGCAGCCTTTGTCTGTTCGTGCGCTGTTCTTTCCGCATTGCGGTAATTTAAATGTTTTTGAAAGAAGCGTTATTAGGTTTTTTGCATTGAAACGTGAAACGAACGGACCGAAAAACTTGCCGTTATTTGTTTTGTGAAACGACATTTCAAGCATCGGGGCTTCGATATTTCCTATCTTTTCTTTGTAAAGATGAATAAACGGATAACCTGAGCCGGAACCGTCCTTGAGCTTTATGTTGTAAAACGGGGTGTTGTGCCTTATCAGACTGCATTCCGTAAGCAATGCGTCAAGCTCCGATTCGCAGACGATAACATCGAAGTCTTCAACCTCTTTTACCAGACGCTCTGTTTTCGGCGTGTGCTCTCCGTTTCGAAAATAGCTTACAACTCGGTTCTTCAGGATCTTTGCCTTGCCGACGTAAATTATCCTGCCTTCTGCATTGTGCATTATATAAACTCCCGGTTTTTCCGGGAGTTCAAGAGCTTTTTTTAATAGATCCATTATGCGAATTTGATAACAACAGCGAAGAGCTTGAGGGTGGTCTGTCCGATATTTTCAATACAGTGCTTTTCGCCGCCGCCGGTAAGAAGAGAATCTCCGGCATTGAGGATAACTTCCTTGCCGTTGTCGCTTGCTTTTGCCGTACCTTCGATTATGTAGAATATTTCTTCTTCATTTTCGTGTACATGTTCGCCGATAGAGCAGCCCGGTTCGAGAACGATCGTCGCGCATACTCTTGTGGGGCTTGAAAGCTCTTCATCTGTAAAAGAATGAATGAGTTTTACGTCTCCCTTGCCGCCTCTCATTTCGTGGCGTGTTTCCTGTTTTCTTTCTTCAGCTTTTCTGAACATGATAGTCATCCTTTTTTATATAATTGTACCCGAGCAGAGCAGCTTTTTGCCGTCGTACGCAACTGCAAACTGCCCCGATGTTACCGCTCTCTGCGGTTCTTCGAATATGATTCTTAATCTTCCGTTTTTTTCGTTTATAACGGTCGCTTTTGCTCCTTTGTGGGCATAGCGGATCTTAACTTCAGCCTGCGTCTGTGTGAAATTTTCATCAAGAAGCTGGAAATTTGCATTGTCACAAACGATCTCGGTGCAGTTTACAACATCTGTTTTTGTTAAAACAACTCTGTTTTTTTCAGCGTCTATTTCTTTAACGTAAAGCGGAACGCCGAGTGCGATACCGAGCTTTTTTGTTTGACCGATCGTATAGTTTATTATCCCTTTGTGTTTGCCGACAGCCCTGTCTTCTTCAAAAAGCCAGTAATCGCCTTCGGGGAATTTGCCTGTTCGTGCTTCAATGTAAGATGCGTGATCGTTGTCGGGAATAAAACATATCTCCTGACTGTCTTTCTTGTTCGCAACAGAAAGTCCCGAATCCTGCGCACAAAGGCGGTTTTCGGATTTTTCCGTATCAAAAAGAGGAAAAACGCATCTTGAAAGCTGTTCCTGCGAAAGACCGCACAGCATGTAGCTTTGATCCTTATGTTCCGATTTAACAGCGAAATATCTGCCGTTTTCGTGTCCGATGCCGGAATAATGACCCGTTGCGATCTTTTCGGCACCGATCTTATCCGCATATTCGCAAAGAGATCTGATCTTTACATTCGGATTGCATGTTACACACGGATTGGGCGTCTTACCGTTTGAGTATTTTGAAATAAAGTCCGAAACAACCATCTGTTCAAACATATCGCTTGCATCGAAAACATCAAACGGTATCCCGACTTCTTTTGCGACTTCTCTTGCCGCTTCTATTCCCTGTTTTCCGTGTTCATGCATAACACAGTATACTCCGAAAACGGAATATCCTTCGTTTATGAGCTTTTTTGCCGCAACTGCGCTGTCTATACCGCCCGAAAGACCGAGGACTATATCAGCCATGGCTGCTGCAGGATTCACAGTCGTGATCGCATGCTCCGGGTTTGATTCCGAAAAGCTCGGGATCAAGTCCCTGTTTTACAAGATAGTCGGAAATAGCTGCTTTGATTGCTTCTTCGGCAAGAACGGAGCAGTGTATTTTTACCGGGGGAAGTCCGCCGAGCGCTTCAACGACCGCTTTGTTTGTAAGCTTGAGCGCTTCTTCGAAGGGCTTTCCTTTGATAAGCTCGGTAGCCATCGAAGATGTTGCAACTGCCGCGCCGCAGCCGAATGTTTTGAACTTGGCATCGGTGATGATGCCGTTATCTATTTTAAGAAAGATCTTCATTATATCGCCGCATTTGACGTTGCCGACTTCGCCTACGCCGTCTGCGTTTTCGATCTCGCCAACATTTCGGGGGTTGGCGAAATGATCCATTACTTTTTCATTGTAGATCATATTTTTTCTCCTTAGGTCTTACTGTATTTTTGCACGGTTTTCCTCTGTCCAGATAGGAGACATTTCTCTGAGTCTTTCAACGATCTGCGGGAAAACTTCAAGAATATAATCAATTTCTTCTTCTGTGTTGTATTTGTCAAGACTGAAACGGATCGAGCCGTGAGCTGTTCCGTGGTCAAGTCCGATCGCCAGCATTACGTGGGACGGGTCAAGAGAGCCTGATGTACAAGCAGAACCCGACGATGCGCAAATGCCTCTCATGTCAAGCATCAAAAGCATTGCTTCACCTTCAACAAAACGTATGCTGAGATTTGCAATACCGGGAAGGGTGTTTGTTTTCGGAGTGTTTCTTCTGCAATAGGGGATCTTTTCAAGAAGTCCGTTAAGAAGCTTTTCTCTGAGCTTTTCAAGTCTTGCGGAATCCTCGTTCATTGTTTTAACTGCGTTTTCTATCGCTTGACCCATGCCGATTATCGATGCGGTGTTCTCTGTGCCTGCACGTCTGCCTTTTTCCTGACTGCCGCCGTCGATAAGGTTGGGAAGAATGATTCCTCGTTTAACGTAAAGCGCTCCTACGCCTTTGGGTGCATTGAATTTATGGCCGGACATCGAAAGCATGTCAATGCCCATTTCTTTAACGTTTATCGGCATATGTCCGACAGCCTGAACGGCATCTGTGTGGAAAAATACTCCGTGAGCCTTCGCAACCTTTGCGATCTCTTCAACGGGCTGAACAGAGCCGATCTCGTTGTTTGCAAACATTACGGTTATAAGAATGGTGTCGGGACGGATAGCTTTTTCAAGGTCTTCAACCGACACAAAGCCGTTTTCGTCTACATCGAGGTATGTTACTTCGTAACCGTCCTTTTCAAGCGCCGCAAGAGAGTGCAGAACTGCATGGTGCTCAATTTTAGATGAGATTATATGCTTACCTTTCTTACCGTAACGGCGCGCAATGCCTTTTATTGCCCAGTTGTCACTCTCGGAACCGCCTGCCGTAAAGTATATCTCGCTCGGCTCGCAACCGATCGCCGTGGCAACCTGCGCTCTTGCAATGTCTATCGCTTCACGTACTTCTCTGCCTGCAAAATGCAGTGAGTTGGGGTTTCCGTATGCTTCCGTAAGATAGGGGAGCATCTTCTGAAGGACGTCTTCGGAAACCTTTGTGGTTGCCGCATTGTCCGTATATATTCTTTTCATGATCTATATTAACCTCGTAAAGTATACTAATTTGGTCTTATTTTAGCACCGTCAGGGGAAAAAGTCAACACCCTATTTATATATTTTACAAAAAAACCTATTTTTGATTGATATTTTCTTCGCAGACTCTCATACAGATGCCGCAAACAGAGCCTCTGCCGATAAGCTGAAATTCTTTTTTCATATAATCGGAGCAGGCTTTGGGGTCAAAGCCGTCGGATGTTATTGCGTTTGCGGGACATGCGGATATACATTTGCCGCAGTTTTTACAGTTAGTATAATCGTTTTTTATGAGAATATGAGCCTGTTTTTCAGTTATCGGGCAGTTTGTAAAAACGGTGGCAAGACGTACTCTGGTGCCGAAATCTTTATGGATAAACAGATTGTTTACGCCTACAAAGCCAAGTCCGCAGTAAACAGCCGCCTGTTTATGAGAGTAGATGCCGGCAAACGGATTTCCGTTTATGTTTACTGACTGGGAAGCGGCAACAGGGAAGAAATCATATCCGTTTTTCTGTAAGTACATACCCAAAAGCTGCGCCGCATCGTCGAGATTACGGTTGACGGTGCGGTAATGATGAAAATATGAGTGGGTCGGCTTATCCGTTATCTGCTCAACTATCGGGTCGGAAAGCTTGACGCACAAACTCACCGCATACCCGAGCCCCATGAAAGGCTCGGGTAATTTTGCGGCTCCGATGTCGCTTACACGACAGTCGAGAAGATCTTTTATTTGTTCAAGATTGATGTTCATCAGAATGTGAAGCCTGCTTTGCAAAGCTCAACAACGAGGTCGATACAAGCTTCGCAGTCCTTAACGGAAACTTCTTCGGTGGGAGTGTGGATGTATCTTGTTGCAATAGAGATGCCGCCTGCGTAAACGCCTGCACGGGTTCTCTGCATTGCGCCTGCATCGGTTCCGCCGTAGAGAAGGATTTCGGTCTGATGCTTGATGTTTGCTTCTTCGGCAACCTTGTTCATGAAGTCAACCATCTTCGGTGAACAGATAACGCTGCCGTCCATGTATTTAACACATGC
>SVMP01000162.1 GCA_015067385.1 Oscillospiraceae bacterium
TTCTATTGCTAATACCGAATACGGATTTTTCTGGGAAGGCGGACGAGGCGGTATAGAGAGTTGTCTTTCCGCTAATACTTCTGTTGTCGCAAATCTTGAAAGTCATGAAGATATATACGATCAACTCGTAGAAGATTACCTCATTTCTCATTATGAGGGTAGGGTAGCTGTTTACGGCGAATAAAAAAATATATATGGGCTGCCAAACTGTAATTTTTACGGTTTGGTAGTTCGGCTATAAGAATAAATCTTTAGAAATTAAATTCTGTTAACAAATTGAAAGGACATTAATGGAACAAACTCTTAATTTTGAAAATATAGAAATCGCAATGACGGTTTTCGGTAGCTTTGATGCGAATGTTAAACTTATAGAAAGTAATTACGGTGTTTCGATTATTAACAGAGGATCAGATATTAAAGTTTCCGGCTCAGACGAATCGGTTTCTTCTGCGTGTAAAGTTCTCATAGCTCTTTCCGATATAGCAAAAAGAGGAGAACAAATTACGGAACAACATGTCCATTATTCTATGTCGATGGTTGAAGAAGGAAATGAACAGCTTTTAAAGGACCTCGGAAGTGATAATATATGTATCACCGCTAAAGGTAGACCTATTAAACCTAAAACACTCGGTCAAAAAGAATATGTTAAAGCTATTTCTTCAAATACAATAACACTCGGTATCGGTCCTGCGGGTACAGGTAAAACATATCTTGCCGTCGCAATGGCTGTAACTGCACTGAGAAATAAACAAATAAGCAGAATAATTTTAACGAGACCTGCAGTTGAAGCAGGCGAAAAACTCGGTTTTCTTCCCGGTGACCTTCAAACAAAGGTAGACCCTTATCTTCGTCCGCTTTATGATGCTCTTTATGATATGCTTGGAACGGAAACATTTCAGAGATACATGGAAAAGAATGTTATTGAAATCGCACCGCTTGCATACATGAGAGGTCGTACTCTTGACGACAGCTTTATAATCCTTGATGAAGCTCAAAACACCACGGGAGAACAAATGAAAATGTTCTTAACTCGTCTTGGTTTTAATTCAAAAATAATTATTACCGGAGATATTACTCAGATAGATCTTCCGTCCGAAAAAAAGAGTGGATTAAAAGAAGCCCAGCGTGTCCTTAAGAATATCGATGATATTGCGATTTGTACATTAACATATAAAGATGTCGTTCGTCATCGTCTTGTTCAACAAATAATTAAGGCGTACGAGGTTGCCGATTCTCACCGTGAGGCAAAAGAAAAACAAAAATTGGCAAAGAAAAAATATTATATTAAGAAAATAGGCGATAAACAATGAATACCAGAACATATATAGATAATGCTCAAACAGAACGTCCCGTTGGTCCCAAAACGCTTGCGGGGATTCGTAGAACTGTTTTGAATACCCTTGAATATATGGGAATCGATTTTCCCTGCGAAGTCAGTGTAAAGCTTGTTTCACGTGAAGAAATCAAACAACTCAATAATGATTTCAGGGGGATAGACGAACCTACCGATGTTCTTTCGTTTCCGTCGGGCGAATATGAACCGGGCGATAAACCTGAGTTAAAAAGAAATGAACGACTGTTTCTCGGGGATATGGCCATATGTGTAGATATTGCTTATAAACAATCGTATCCCGGTCATACACCCAGAATGGAAATTGAGCTTTTAACCGCTCATTCCGTACTGCATCTTCTTGGTCTTGATCATAGGAACAAAAAAGAAGAAAAAGATATGTTTTTTAAACAAAATGAGATCCTCAAATTAAGAAAAAATGATTGATTAAATTATTTATTTTAGATCGGAGGTCTTAAATGCAACTTTTCAGATCAATACTTAAAAGTTTCTATTATGCATTTCGCGGTTTATGGAAAATGATTCAGACAGAACGCAATTTCAGAATACATCTAACTGCGATTATGTATGTAATTATATTTGCATTTTTTTATGGTCTTGACGGAACTCAGTGGGCTATTCTTTTTTTGACATTCGGAATCGTTCCGTCTATTGAAATTATTAACAGCTCCATCGAAAACGCTGTTGATATTAAAACACGTGAGCAAAATTCAGGTGCAAGAAATGCAAAAGATTTTGCCGCCGCAGCAGTTCTTGTTTCAGCAATTGCATCAATTGCTGTCGCTATAAGTCTCTTTTCTGAAAAAGAAAAACTTATAAATGCCCTTCAGATCACATTTTCTCCGCCTTGGATAATTATACTTGCAGCCTCTTTATTCCCGATTTTTATTTTTATTCGCGGCGGAAAGAAAGATAAAAAAAATCTTACAAAAAGGATAAAGTAAATGAATATTTCAAATATAGCACTCGTTGGACGTGCAAATGTTGGCAAAAGTACACTTATGAACGCTCTTATTGGAGAGAAAGTTGCGATTGTTTCCAATAAACCTCAGACAACAAGGGGTAGAATAACCGGTATTTATACTGACAGCGATCGTCAAATTGTTTTTTATGATACCCCGGGGCTTCATGAACCCAAATCAAAACTCGGTGGTCATATGATAAAAGCCGCAACCGGAACACTTGATGATGTAGATGCGGTTCTTCTTGTCGTAGAATGCAGAAAACCCGGAAAAACAGAGATTCAACTTTGTGAACGTTTAAAATCAATGTCTCTTCCAACTGTTCTTGTAATCAACAAAATTGATTTAATAGAAAAAGATCTTATTTTAAAAGTTATTTCAGAATACGCACAACTTATGGATTTTACATCTATTATACCTGTATCAGCAAAAAACGGAGACGGTGTTGACCTTGTTTTTGCAGAGCTGAAAAAATTCGGAGAAGAAGGAGAACCTCTTTTCCCGGATGATATTGCAACTACAATGACAATGAGAGAACTTACATCCGAGCTTATCCGTGAAAAATTTCTCAGAAATCTTCGTGATGAAATTCCTCATGGTATTGCCGTTGAAATAGTTGATTTTAAAGAAACGGAAACGAAATACGGTGAGCCTATCAGTGAGATCTCCGCTGATATAATTTGTGAAAGAAGCGCTCATAAAGCAATTATTATCGGTAAAAACGGAGAAATGCTTAAGAATTCCGTAACAGCCGCAAGAACAGAACTTGAGGATATGTTTGGACAAAAAGTTTTTCTCAAATGTTTTGTTAAAGTCAGAGAAAATTGGCGCGATGATGAAAATATGCTCAAAGATTTGGGGTTTAAAGAATGATTCAAGAGCTTGTTGAGTTAAACGGTATATTACTGAGAATATTTCAGTGTAAAGATCAGGCTTATTTATTAGAAGTTCTTACAGCTGAAAGAGGCAAGGTATTTATCTATACAAAACAAGCATCCAAAACAAACAGGAATACAATGCATTCTTGGCCGTTTGCATATTCGCAATTTGAGGTTTCGGTTGGATTTAAAGGGCTGTTAATTTACAGAGGTGCTAATGTTATTGATCATTTCCCTGAATTGCGAAATGATGCTTTGAAAATGACAATAGGGCAGTATTTTTGTGAAATTTCAAGTTCTGTTCCGGAACATATTGAGAATCCTCAAGATTATTTAAAATTACTTTTGAATTCTCTTTATGTACTTTCCGGACGCACGTCAAAACCGCTTGACCCGAAGATCATAAAACTTGTTTTCGAAATTTGTTATCTTCAACTTTCCGGTTTTATGCCCAATGCGGAATCTTGCTCCGAATGCAGCAATGATCCTGTTTTTTGGCATTTTGACGAAGGCTTTTTATGTGAACATTGTGCGCAAAGATTTCCCGAACATGAATTGCATAGAATCAATGATACGGTTATAAACTGTGTAAATCATATTTTAAATTCAAACGGTGTAAAAAAATATGCTTTTAACATAAGCATGCTTTCTTATAACATATTACAGCAACTTACTGAAGAATATTTACAGTATAAGCTTGAAACTAAATTTAAAACACTTCAAGTCTATAAAGGCTTGATTACGGATCCAAATAATATATGAAAAATCTTAATACATTAGAATTTGATAAAATTACTGAAAAACTTAAAGAACATGCCGTTTCCGAACCCGGAAAACAAGCATGTGAAAATCTTTTACCTTTTTCTACATTTGAAGAAGCTCAAACAGCTTTGAATGAAACCGAATCCGCCACGCTGTTTCTTGCAAGGTTCGGATCTCCAAGTTTTAACGGAATTACCGATATTACACATTCATGTAAACGTGCCGCTTCCGGTTCTGTTTTATCCATAAAAGAACTTTTAAATATAGGTGCGGTTCTTAAATGCGCTCGTAATATAAGTGAGTTCTTTGAAAACAGAACAGACGGAACACCGTTTGAATCTTATGTTCAGAATATATATATAAATAAATATTTTGAGGATAAAATATCTACGTCGTTTGTCAGCGAAGAAGAAGTTGCTGATACTGCAAGTACAGCTTTGCGTGAAATTCGCAGAAAGAAACTTAACGCTCGCTCTCGAATCAGAAGTGTTCTTGATGGTCTTATCCATTCTCAATCTCATCAGAAATATCTTCAGGATGCTATTATTACGATTCGTAATGACAGATTTGTACTTCCTGTTAAAGCAGAG
>SVMP01000163.1 GCA_015067385.1 Oscillospiraceae bacterium
TTGAATCTCTTTTTTCTTATTTGGACAGACAAAATACATCCGACGGTGCAGAGTTGACGGTTGTTTTAACGAATGACTCATGGTTCGGAGATTCTTCTGCGCTTTACAGACATCTTTGCCATTCCGTCTTGCGAGCGGTCGAGTCGGGCAGATCCGTTATTTGTTCCGCAAACACGGGAATATCATGCGTTATATCAAAACACGGAGTTATTACAGCCTCTGTTCCCCGGAACAAAACGGCGGTTTTTTCTGCACAAACAGAAAAAATCCCCGACGGGATTTTATATTCTTCCGTCGGGGATATTATCATCTTAGTGATATTGTTAATATTACTGAAGATTGAATTTTTTCTTGAATCTGTCTACACGTCCGCCGGTATCGACTAATTTCTGTTTGCCGGTAAAGAACGGATGGCATTTAGAGCAAATTTCAACATGGATATCGGTTTTTGTGGAGCGAGTGGGGATCTCATTACCGCAGACGCACTTAATAACTGTATCCTTATAGATGGGATGGATTCCTTCCTTCATTACTTACACTCCCCTTTCGGCTTTGATAACAATTTCGATATATTATATCACATTCGGACCAAGATTGCAAGTCCGTAAATATGAATTTTTTATGAAAGTACTATTCGTTTTTGATTGCATCGAGGGCAGAAAGCTTCATTGCTCGGATAGAAGGGTACAAACCGGATATAAAACCGACAAGTGCAGAGAAGACAATTGCCGCAATGCAGAGCCATATAGGAATTATCGATGAACCTGAACTTACAAGAGACGGGTCTACGTAATATCCCATATCGGCAGAACTTTGTTGCGCTTGCATATAGTTTATTATATACGAAACAACATAGCTTATCGGAACGCCTATAACGCCGCCGCAGAAACCCATCAATCCTGCTTCGAGCAAAAACAGGTTTCTTATGTCGCTTATCCTGCAGCCCAGAACTTTCATTATGCCTATTTCCCTTGTTCTTTCGTATGTAGACATCATCATTGTGTTTATAATGTTCAGCGCCGCAACGAAAAATGCGATACATCCGATCGCAAGGAACAGGAACTGGTCATTTTCTATTTTTTGCTGAAGCGGTTCAACATAAGACATATAACTTGAAGTCGAATATCCCATTTCCTCTATTTTTTTCTGAATATCGGAAACATCGTTCATATTTTCTGCCTTGACGTATACCTGGGAATATTCCTGCTCTTCAGAGTTTCCGTTGTAATAACCGCTCTGATTTTGTTCCATATATTTCTGATATTCTTTTTCAAGATATTTCATGTCTTCAATTGACATATATATGGTGTCATTTGTCGTGTAATCGGGGTCAAATGCGAGATATCCGACTACTCGTAAATTGTAAAACTTTGTTCTTTTTATCGGCGTTACTTCCGTTGTTCCGCCCGAAAGGTCTATGTTCGGAGGATTTCCGTAAGAATGGTCAAACGTGAGCTTGATAAGATCGTTCATCGGATCTATTCTCATCTCTCTTGTGTCTTCGCCTTCACCGTTATACCATTCATTCCATATCGATTCCTGATCTCCTCTTTTTTTCGGATTATAGAATTGATACGGAATATTGTATCCCAAAATAACGTCTATCGTTTTTTCGTCATCGTCGATCGCAGGGATAAGTCCACCGTCTTTCAAGTTGTCAAATTCCTCAAAATGAGGCATTGCTTCGGGGTCCATACCCTGTATCCATGCCCAGTCAAAAACTTTTTTTCCGCTTACGAGCTTCGTTGAGCCGAGATCCATTAAGGGAGTAACGGCTTTTACGTTTTCTATTTGCTTGAACGATTCAACGGCGGCATCGTTGAGTGCGTTTCCGATAATACTTTGACCGATAGAATCATCGTAATCGTAACGCCTGTATACCGTTATTTTTTCAAGACTTGTAAACTGAGACAAAAGCTCTTGCTTTGACTGGTCAAGACCGAGACCGATAGAGATCATTATAATTACAGATACTGCACCGACTACAATGCCTAAAAGCGTCAGTACTGTTCGTGCTTTTCTTCGGAAGAGATTTTTAAACGCCAGTTTTATAACGTCAAATATTCTCATCTTCCTCTTCCTTTGCCTTTTTCTTCTTTACTGCAACAACAATTATTATAACGACCGCTGCGATCACTACCGCTCCGACAGCCGCAATGATTATCCATGTCGTTGTTGTTATCTGCGGTTCGGTATCTTCTACGTAAGGTTCGTTTACTTCGGGCATGTAGATGTCTTCTTCGTTGTAAACAGGCTCTTCGTAAACAGGCTGTTCTTCAACGATCATCGTAAACGGGTATCTGATACTCGATTCCTGATTGAGACTGTCTTTGAAATTGAAAACTATCACAAATTCCTGCTCACCGAGCTCTTCGCCTATGTTGATCGCAAAATCGATATAATCGCTGTAACCGGAGGGGATAGAGCCCATTTCGAGTTTACCGTCCGCCATTGTTGCGTTACCCTCAATATCTATGTTCATGAAATAGAGGTTTGAACGGCTCTTGTTGTTATAACTGAATGAAATATAGCTCTGACCGTTGGCATATGTGTAATAATCGCTGTAGAAATTGGAAACTTCAATATTTATCGGCTGAACAACTTTTAAGGATATTGTTTCAACAAGAGAATTGGATCTGTATTCGCCTGTCTTTTCGCCTGTTTTTACGTAATACTCATATTCTATCTGGAAGTTGAGTGCGTAAATACCCGATTCGGTTGAAACTTTTGCAAAGAGGGGAATGGACAGTTCGTGCTCGCCGAGCTTTTCTATCTCATCCATAAAGAAAGAGTAGCCGGAGTTTACGGGAGTGAATATGCCTGCGTTCGATCCCGAATCAACGAGGGTTATACGGAGGTTTTCAACATCGAGATCTTCGCTCGTGTTTTTGAGGTTGAACTTAAGGTTGAATTCCGTTCCTGCGCCTATAAATTCAGAGTCTGTTTCAAAACTTTCTATGATTACCTTCGGAACTTTATATACGGGAACTTCAAACTGAGGTTTGTCATCTTCGGGTTTTTCTTCGGGGGTATTGCTCATGATGTTGATAATGCTTTGATCAACATAATTTTTGCCCGTAAGATCTCCGTATGAAAGGAATACTGTAAGGGGAACATTTTGGTCCTGAGGAAATACAGAGGAAAGGGTCATTGAATATTCGGCTGTTACAGTATCTTTAACGGCAACCGTGCCCATTTCTTTTTCCGATGTGATTTCTCTTAATGTTATGGATTCGGCATCGTAGCCGCCGAGAGAAACTTTGAGATCCTTCGCATCAAGTACACCGAGATTGAGAAGATTTATTTTAAGTGTAACGGTGTCTCCGGGTTGTGCATTGGACGGAGACATTTTGTAAGAATCAACAATTATTCTCGGAGACTGAGCGGTAAATTCATCGGCTGTTTTTTCAACAACTGTAAAATATGCGCTCTTTTCTGCAGCATATTCGGTTCCGAAATCATCTGTTGCAGAAAGAGAAAGCTTGAAATTATATATCTGTGCCGCAACAGATTCGCTTGTTCTCATTTTTACGGTGAAAGTTTTGGCTTCTTTTGCACCGAGTCTGTCTATATAGAAAGATTGGTCGGGGAATATCGCATCTACCGCACCGTCAACAAATCCGGAAACAGAAGGGGATACGGAATAGATAGCAAAATCGTTGGGGTTTTCTATCGTAAAGGAAAGGACGGGAAGATCACCTGCTAAATATTCTGCGGCATCAAACTTCATGTTTTTTATAACAGGCTGCATTACAGCGCTGCCTCTTGAAATTACGAGGGATGCTTTTCCTGAGAAATTGAACGTTTGTTGAGAGAAAAGTCCGGTCGTCGAAACGCAGGAAATGCTGATGCTCAAAGAGTACTGTCCGTTAGCTGTCGGTGAGACCGAAACGGGCACAGCCACTTTCGTTGAACCGTATGCGGAAAGAGAACCGATGGAAATTACACTGTTTTCGGGCTCGATCTTTATATCGGAGGAATCGGATGTTACTGTAAGCATAATATCCGAAGCAAAGCTGAAACTTGTGTTTTCAACCGTAAATTCGGCAACGCCGGTCGTGCCTGCTTTTATGCTCGGAATCACGTTCTGGGTTACCGCAAGAACGGGATCCGAAATTTCCGGGAAAAGAGATGCGAAAGGATCAGAGGTCGTTCCGTTGTTGTCAGAGCCGGTCGATCCCGAATTATTTGTGTCCGATTCCGCAAACGATCCGATTGCGAATGAAACACAAAGGCAGACCGTCATGATGATCGTCAGTATCTTTTTCATTTTTTTGTTTTGCTCCTATCTGTGTTTACTGTTGTTTTTCGTTTTTTTCAATTTCCATTTTCCTTACGGGATTTTCATTCGTTTCCATTCGGTCGATATGCCCGTCTTTTATATGGATAACTTTATCGCCGTATACGGCAAGCTCAGGCTCGTGGGTTACAACGATAAGTGTTTGGTTGTTTTTTCTTACCATCTCAACTATCATGTTCATAACTTCGATAGTAGTCGAGGAGGCAAGGTTTCCTGTCGGTTCGTCCGCAAGGAT
>SVMP01000164.1 GCA_015067385.1 Oscillospiraceae bacterium
TCTTTACATTGTAGTTAAGCATAAAAATCATCTCCCTATTATATTATAATTAGACCTATTGGTACTCCTTAATTTTACTACATTTCAGAGGCTTGTGTCAATAACATTTTGAAAGATTTTTTCACTTTATTGACTTTTTTTTGACAATATGATATCATAATGAAAATTTTTTTCATTATGGGGTGTATAATGGAATCTATAATGCATAAAATCAGATTTTCATACGATGATATGGGCAGGAGCGAAAAGAGGATCGCCGATTACGTTTTGAACAACACGCAAAAGATCGTAAGCCTTTCTATAAGTGAGCTTGCTTCTAACTGCGGAAGCGGAGATGCCACCGTCGTAAGATTTGCAAGAAGGCTCGGTTTTTCGGGTTATCAGGCATTAAAACTCGGTATCGCCGCAGAGATAAATTCATCCTCGGCAATCGACAGCACAATAGAAAAAAACGACAGCTGTTATGAAATTTTCGTTAAAAGAATAAACGACATTTCGGTATCTCTCAAAAATACCGAATCAGTGCTTGATACCAAGCAGCTCGAGCTTGCCGCAAATACTATTATGAACGCAAAAAGAGTGGTCATTTTCGGGCTCGGAAACTCATCTGCAGTCGCTATGGACGCAGCTCACAAATTCTCTCGCTTAGGGCTCGATTCACAAGCAATTTGCGACAACCATATGCAAGCGATTATCGCCTCTCACCTCGATGAAAATGCGGTATGTATAGGCATATCCCACTCGGGAAGCTCAAAGGATATTGTCGAAGCTTTGAAGATCGCAAAAACAAAAAATTCGAAAACCATTTGTATTACAAACTACGGAAATTCGCCCATTCTTGCAGTGTCCGACATAAGACTTTTTACACAGTCGGAGGAAACGAAAAGATCTATTCTCGCGATGAGCTCAAGAATAGCTCAGCTAACTATTTTTGACGCCATTTACACCTATATTGTTATAAACAAAGACGACGAATCGGTAGATGCGATTTTTAACACAGAAAACGCTTTACAGTATAAAAAATATTGACTTTTAAAAAAACAAATATTGTCACCCGAACACGTATTGATAAATTTATAGATATGTGATATAGTAATATACGGCTTTGTCGAAAGCCGTCGCAATAAGCAGAAAATTTACACTTCTCCAAGGAGGATTTATATGATAAAAAATACGAAAAAAAGCTTTCGTAAAGAAACGCCCGACAACGATAAAAAAGCAAAAAAGAATATCTTCAAGATTTCCTATCTTATTTATGTAGGAGTTCTCGTTATACTTGTTGCGGCAGCACTTTTGCACGTAAACTCCGTGCTTAACGAATATGAAGGCGAACACCCCCAAAGACACATCGAAAAGGCTGTAGAGCTTTTGCAAAAAGAAGCAAAAGACGGCACACTCTGGAAGAAAGACGGCGTTCCCTCAATGGAAGGCGGAGAGTTCGAATCATCTGCCGATCCGAAGAAGGACTTTATCAAGAAAATAAACGGCGACATCAAGTTTACCGCTCAAAAACAGATAAATGATACCGAATGCTCTTACGGAATACTTTCCGACGGTATGCAGATAGCAGAGGTTGTACTCCGTAAAGTAGGACAGCCCGAGCTCAAGCTTGCTATTATCAATATTCAAAAATACGAGCTCGTTTCATACACTCCCGTATCCCATAAATACACGCTTAACGTTCCGAAGGACGTAGAGCTTGACACCGAGGTGTTTATAACTGTAAACGGCACAAAGCTCACCAAAGAACACGGCAAAACAAACAGCGACGGAGACTTGATCTTTACTTTTGAAAACATATATTCAAAGCCCGTAATTGAAATAAAAGATACAAAGGGCAACGTTGCCGATTACCGTCTTCCCGACAAGGTGAACGGTGAGATCGAATATGACAATACGTTCTATACCCTCACTCTCCCCGAGCTTCTTACAGTATCGGTTGACGGAGAAAAGCTGAGCGGAGAAACGCTTTCCGACGGAAGACTTTGCTATAAGATACGTCTTGCAAAAAAGGCTGAAGTAACGTTAGACGACGTGTTCGGCAACAGCGTTAAATATCACGGAAGCTCGTCTGTTCCGCTGACTTATTACACTTTTATGACAAGCGATAAATGTACAGTTACCGTAGACGGAAACAAGGTTCCCGACTCGGTTATGACCATTTCCGCAAACCCCGAATATAAAAATTTTGAAGCTTACGTCCCCAACCTTCCCAAGCTTCCCGTTTACAGTATCGTTATTCTTAAAGAAGATGTTAATATAGTAATTACCGACAGCACGGGAAAGAATGTTCCTTATGAAAAAGATAAAAAGGTTCAGGACCTCACGGGTATTTCTTCCCCCACACCTCTTGATACCGTTCCTGCTAACATTGCAAAAGAAATCGACGTTTTGAAAACTCTCGAAAACTGGAGTCTGTTTATGTCAGCAGACCTTAACTTCAACGGTATATCCGGTTCGCTCATCAAAAATTCTCACCAATATAACGTAGCGTGGGCATACTATACCAGTATCGACAGAACGTTCGTAAGCAGACACACTCTTCATAATCCTCCGTTTAAAGACGAATCAGTTACGAACTTTGTTTGGTTGACCGATAACTGTTTCTCGGTTGATATTAAATTTGTAAAACAAATGTGGGTCACAGGCAATTTGCTTGATGACGAAATGAACGAACGCTGTTACTTCGTTAAATACGATGATACTAATGACAACAAAAACAATCCCACATGGAAGCTTGTAGGTATGAAGGAGGTAGTGAACGATGCAGAATAACAATACTCCAAATAACACTCCGGATAAAAGCAATTTGCAGAGAAGAAGACCTACTTCCGTTACACGCTCAAGATTCGGATACGCTAAAAATAATATTCAGAAAAACAATACTAACGAAACAAAAAACACAAACAACACAAAGAGTACGGTTATAAAGATCGCACTCAGATGTCTCGCAGTTCTTATGACGTTTGTTGCAGCGATCGTTATTACACTTTATTGCGCTCTCGGTATGCTGTGCACCAACCGCGTTTCAAAAGAAGAAAAAGCTAAGGGAAATATATCAGAAATACTTTACATTACAGTTCCGACGTTCCTCGAAACAGGACAATTTAAATTTATTCCCTCCCTCTATCTTTCTGCAGATGCCATTCAAAGCATCGTTGATAAAAACAAGATGGAGGATATGGATGCCGACGTTGACGAAAACCTCATAAATATTGGCTCCGACGGACAAAAGGGATATCTCGATATTGATATGACAGTTGACCCTAAGGATAAAGAAAATTCCGAGAATAACGACTCTCAGGCTATAGAAATACACGAGGTTTCAGGCGCTACTTATTATGGAACTATGATGGTAGTAAAGGACCCCTCAAGAGTAAGCTTGGCTACAATTTATCCGTGGCGCGCAGAGGGGGTTACACTTGACAAGCTCGTTAAGGACAACGGCGGTATCGCAGGTATAAACGGCGGTCTTTATAATTCCTATAACAACACAGGCGGCTCGCCCTACGGAGTTGTAGTTTCAAACGGCGAGATTCAGTATAATAAACCTCAGCAGTGGCCCGGACTTGTGCTTATCGGTTTGACGGAAAATAATATCCTCCAGATCATCGACGTATCAAAGATGAATGCCGCTCAGGTTGAAGCTCTTGTAAAAGAAAGAAAAATTCGCGATGCCGTAACGTTCCAGGATGAAGCATCAGATGCTAATAACCACTTCGTTCAGCTTATTATTAACGGCGAAGAAAGACAGATGAACGGTATGGGCAGCGGTCTTAACCCCAGAACAGCAATAGGTCAGAGAGCAGACGGAACAATACTTATGTTTGTTACAGACGGCAGAGGTAAGAACGGACACCTCGGCGCATCAGCATCCGACCTTATTGAAGTTATGAAGAATTTCGGCGCTGTTAACGCGGCAAACCTCGATGGTGGAAGCTCGTCTTGTATGTATTATGAAGACAGATTCCTTATGGATAGCGTTACATTCTATAACTCTAATTCTTCATGGAAGCTCCCCGCAGGCTTTATTGTAAAATAAAATTTAAAACACCTTTATGTGTAGTACATAAAGGTGTTTTTTGTATGCAAAAAAGTTAAATAGTGCGTTTCGGAGTCCCCCTACCTCGACTGTCCGTGTAAGCATAAGACATAAACCGATTATAAATTATTTTATTTATCTCTCCCTCCGTCTTTTGCTTCGCAAAATCCACCTCCCTCGTCAGATGGAGGTAAAAGGTTTGATTTACAAAAATACGGGCGGATATGGAATCCGCCCCTACAATCAAAAGATTTTACATTATCGTAGGGGGCGACGTCCTCGACGCCCCGCGTAAGCATAAGACATTAACTAATTATAATTTCTTCACAAAACGGGCGGATATGGAATCCGCCCCTACGGAATTAATATTTATTATTCGTAAAAATCTTTTATAATGCGGGGCGTCGGGGACGTCGCCCCCTACCGATATAAATATCGTATTACGAAGACAACATATCTTCCACAAACACGGGGGAAACCGGAGGGGG
>SVMP01000165.1 GCA_015067385.1 Oscillospiraceae bacterium
TAGGCACGCCGCCAGCGTTCATCCTGAGCCAGGATCAAACTCTCAATAAAGTATTTTTAAATCATCCTTAGATGATCTTATGTCTTTTTGAGTTTGTCCCAGATCATTACTAATCTGGTTCGTTTCGTTTTTTCAAAGAATCTTGACAGAGTACAATTTTCTTGTTACTCACTATGAACTCGAAGAGTTCATATTTCTTCAATGAGTTTTCTTCTCATTTTATATACTACAGGGTATATCACTGTTTAATTTTCAAGGTCCATTTAGAACGCGAAGCGTTCTAAGGAATAACTTCGTTATTCCTATCAGACATCTTTGTGTCTTCTCTCAAGCATTGGTCGACTCTGCCGACTTACCCGTTCGCTCTCTCAAGCGACTCGATTATTATATCACAGTTTCTTTCGTTTGTCAAGTCCTTTTTTGTGAACTTTCTGTGATCTGTTCCCGTCTCGCTTTTGCCTCATATGCCGTTTATTGCTCGGCTCTGTTGGCTCTCGCTGACAGCTTTGATATTATACCACAAGAAATACTTTTTGTCAATACCTTTTTTTTATTATTTTACGGTAAAAAATGAGCGTAAAAATCGATAAAAACATTGATATTATCGCATTTTTCGACATTTACGCCCATTTTTCCCGCTATTAACTTTGTTAATTATGTATATTTAGCAGATGTTACATTGCTATATATTGTTTATTTTCACAACATATTTAATACATCTTTATGGAATCGGATATTTTATTGTACAAAAACCATACATTTGTTTTTTCGGCTTTATTATTTTCCGGAAAGAATAAAGGAACGAGCACACTGTTTTTATACCAATATTTTATATCTTGCGAGAAGAATATACCGTGATATTTCTCAGGCAGGACCGTTTTAATTTTTTCCTCATCCTTAAGCAAAGAATAAAGCGCCTCTTTATCCGGCAAAGAGAGGACCCATTCCGGAAAAGAACCCACCCTTCCGTGAGAATACATATCAAAAGAGCATAAGGCTTCCGCAATATGTTCGGGCATGAGCGTCGACAAATAAAGGTACAGATTGGTAAAAGTATCTGCAACGGCTCTCGGTTTATCAAAGAAACCGCGTTCCGAGCTGAAATTCGCAAAATCCGCAAAGAAGCGGTACGGTGTCAGACCGAAAAGAGAGCTTAACCGTTCAGCCGACATAAAAGAGCAGAGCTTTGAATTATGGTAAGCCTCGATAAGAATCGCTATTTTACGCAAAAACGCAAGATACGAATACGGCATCGTGGGCGTACTTATAACTTCATACGGTGGTTCGGATGAAAAAACCGCACCGTGTTTATCCAAAGACATAGGCGAACCCTTAAGAATTTTCAAGAAACCGAGCTGAAGATCCTCTCCGCCGAGGGAAAAGACATCGTTAAACGATTTTTCGAACGATTCGGGGGTCTCGTGCGGAAGACCGGCGATAAGATCGGTGTGAAGCTCTATATTTTTACCGTCAAGTGCCTCAACAGCCTTTCTGATCTCTGAAAACGGGACGGGACGGGAGATCGCCTTCATTGTTTCGGGATTCGTTGATTGGATCCCTATCTCAAAGCGGAAAAGATCTTTTCTGACTGTACGCAAAAATCCGAGAGTTTCATCATCAAGAAGCCATGCGGCAATTTCAAAATGAAAATTCGTTATACCGTTGTCGTTTTCAGCCAGAAATTTCCAGATGCGGAGAGCACGCCTGCGGTCTGAGTTGAACGTTCTGTCGATAAACTTGACTTGACGGACGTTAGCATCAAGGAAAATTTTAAGATCACGGAAAACACGTTCATCGGAAGCATATCTCAGCGGCATATCGCCTGCCGAAAGACAGTAGGAACAGCGGAACGGACAACCTCTGGAGCTTTCGTAGTACAAGATCCTGTCACGAAGCGTTTCAAGCGGTTCATACGGGAAAGGCAGTTTTGAAAGATCGCAGATCGGATCTCGGTCGGGGAAAGAGATATAGTTACCATTATATATATAGGAAAAATTTTTGATCTTGTTTTGTGTGAACATCCGCTTGTTCTCTTCGGGCGTTCTATCCGATGAGTAAACATTCAGAAGATCGCAGAATGCTTCTTCGCCTTCGCCCGATAAGATAAGATCGACATACGGATTATTTTTCAGAAAATCCTCCCGACAGTGAGAGACTTCGGGGCCGCCGAAAACGATAAAACAGTCGGGCTTTGCCTTTTTCAGATCGGAAGCCACTCTTTTAACGTAAGCCACATTGAAAATATACACGGAAAACGCATATATGTCCGCATCTTCCGTGTATAAAGAATCTGTGGTCTTTATCGGCTCGTTGTTGACCGTATGTTCACAAAAGGAACACTCCAATCCTTTCGATCTCGCATAGCTGTAAAGCTCACGGACAGAAAGGCAGGTGTGGACAAAACTTGAATTTATACCGACAAGGACTGTTTTCATAAGCCTTTAGCAATATCGCTTCTGCAGAAGCTGTCTTTAAAATGGATCTTCTTAACGTCTTCGTAAGCATCGGCTGCGGCTTCTTTAAGGGTTGCGTTAACAGCAGTTACGCCGAGAACACGTCCGCCCGAAGTTACGAGCATACCGTCCTTGATCGCAGTGCCTGCATGGTAAACGGTGGATGTTATACCCTCGTCAAAAGTTATATCATAGCCTTTTGCATAGCTCTTCGGATAACCGCCTGAAGCGATAACAACGCATACCGCAGCAGCGTCGAGCCAGTTGATCTCAACTTCATCAAGACGTTCATCAACAACGGCTTCCATGATCTCGAAAAGATCGCCGTCAAGAAGAGGAAGAACGACCTGAGTTTCGGGGTCGCCGAAGCGAGCGTTATATTCAATAACATTTACGCCGTTTTCCGTGAGCATAAGGCCGAAATAAAGAACGCCCTTGAATGTTCTGCCTTCGGCTTTCATTGCGTTAACGGTGGGAATGAATATATTTTTCATACATTCCTCGGCAACGGCGGGAGTATAGATGGGGCTGGGTGCAAAAGTACCCATACCGCCGGTGTTGGGACCCTTGTTTCCGTCATACGCACGTTTGTGGTCCTGCGCGGAGACCATGGGACGAAGGGTTTTACCGTCTGTAAAAGCAAGAACGGAGATCTCTCTGCCGGTAAGACAGTCTTCGATAACGACCTGCGCGCCCGATTCGCCGAAAACTTTATCGCACATGATCTCTGTTAAAGCATCGATCGCTTCTTCAACGGTCTGAGCAACTACAACGCCCTTACCGAGAGCGAGACCATCGGCTTTGACAACAATGGGAGCGCCGTGATTTTTAACGTATTCGCAAGCCTTTTCGTAATCGTCGAAAACTTCGAAATTTGCGGTGGGGATACCGTATTTTTTCATAAGCTGTTTAGAGAACACCTTACTGCCCTCGATGATAGCAGCATTCTGATGAGGACCGAAAGCCTTGATGCCTTCTTTTTCGAGAGCATCGACCATGCCGAGCATAAGGGGATCGTCGGGAGCAACGACAACGAAATCGATAGCCTTTTCCTTTGCGAATTTAACAACGCCGTCAACGTCTGTCGCTTTGATATTTACATTTTCAACGAAATCAAGCTCCGTGCCGCCGTTGCCGGGTGCCGCATAGATAAGACCTGTGCGACGGGATTCGATAAGGCTGCGGATGATCGTATGTTCTCTTCCGCCGCCGCCTACAACGAGAACGGACTTGAGAGTTTTTTCGGTTTCAACCTCTTTTTTGATTATATCGGCAAGCGCCTTTATATCGTCATCGCAGACTTTGGGAAGATCGCCAGTAATGCAGGTATAAACGGTCGCCGCAGAGATCGTTCCGTAAAAATAATTGGGGTGATAGTCTTCGGGGAGATGAAGATCATCGTAATCAAGAATATTTTTGTTTACTATATGCTCGTGAACATAGCCTGCGGGGATGAATTTTACGTTGAGACCGCGAAGCTCGTTAATGCGGTTTCTTGTTACATCCCATTCGGTAAGAAGGAAGTATATTTCGGCATCGGGCTTAACTCTTGCGATTATTTTTTCGACGGACGCACGTGTGGTGTAATATTCCGTTCCGAATTCCTGAACGACAACGATGTCGGCGGAAGAAAGCTCGTTTTCAAATTCGCCCTTGCAGAAATCGGCTTCGTGATCGGAAAGTCTGTAGCCGTCCTTTTTACATTTGCTAACGGAAAAAGCATCTCCGTTATCGGCAAAAAGCTTTGCGGTCTGTTCGGGGATACTACTTGTTCCGATAAGGCTGTTACCGATAAAAAATACATTTTTCATATCTGAGATCTTCCTTTCTTATACATTGAATCTGAAGAGAATAATATCTCCGTCTTTAACTTCATATGTTTTGCCTTCGCTTCTAACAAGGCCCTTTTCCTTTGCAACGGTCATCGAGCCGCATGCGATAAGGTCGTCAAAAGAAACGACTTCGGCTCTGATAAAGCCTTTTTCAAAGTCACTGTGGATCTTGCCTGCTGCACCGGGAGCTTTTGTTCCCTTTGTTATAGTCCACGC
>SVMP01000007.1 GCA_015067385.1 Oscillospiraceae bacterium
GGGACGTTTGCCATCCTGATTATCTGCATCATCCCATATTTTGGTTCCGGAGATGCTGATCTTTTCAATTTCGTGAGTATTGGTTACATTAAAGCCGTCAATTACGGTTTCATAACCTTCTACTGCGATTTCTTCAAGTGTATATTCGATTTCTTTACCGTCGGCATATTTGTCGAGCTCGGTAAAAGTCCAAGTCCATTTTTCAGCTGCGGAAACGGTTGCAGATCTAACTACTTCGCCGTTTGCAAGAAGATTAATGGTTATGGATTCGGGACGAATACCGTCCTGGTTATCATTATCATCCCAAGTTTTGGAACCGGAAACTTCAGTTTTTTCGGGAGTGTGAGTATTGGTTACGTTATAACCGTTAACTTTAGAATCATAACCTGCAACTGCATCTTCGGTGATAGTGTAAACGATTTCTTTACCTTCAGCATATTTATCAAGTCCGGTAAAGCTCCAAGCCCATTCTTCAGCTGCGGTTACTGTTTTGGAATCAACCTTTTTGTTGTTTGCCAAAAGGTTGATAGTGATGGATTCAGGACGTTTGCCATCCTGGTTATCAGCGTCATCCCAGGTTTTAGTGCCGGACACTTCTGTCTTTTTGATCTCATAGCTGTTCATGACATTGTAACCAATAACTTCAGTTTTATAGTTAGCAACTTCATCTTCAGTTATGGAGTATACGATTTTAACACCGTGATCACGGTATACAGGAAGATTTTCGAATTTCCAAGCCCAACCATCAGCTTCGCTTACGGTTACAGTTTTAATAACTTCGCCATCGGCAAGAAGATTGATAGTGATGAATTCGGGACGAACACCGTCCTGGTTATTTTTATCGTTCCAAGTCTTAATACCCTTTATTTCTACTGTTGCGGGAGTATGTGTATTGGTTACGATATTACCTTCAACTACAGATTTATAACCTTCAACTGCGATTTCTTCGATAGAATAATCAATTTTTTCGCCAGATTCAAATTCAGGGAGATTTTCGAATTTCCAAGCCCAACGATCTTTTTCGCCTACGCTTACAGTTTTAATAACTTCACCGTTTGCAAGAAGATTAATGGTAATGGATTCGGGACGGAGACCATCCTGGTCATCAGCGTCATCCCAGACTTTAGAGCCTTCGATATCAACTGTCGCAATTTCATGAGTATTGATTACGTTATAACCTTCAATAACAGATTCATAACCTTCAACTTCGACTTCGGTAATGGTGTAAGAAATCTTGTTACCTGCTTTGAATTCGGGAAGGTTTTCGAATTTCCAATCCCAACCGTCTTTTTCGCTTACAGTTACAGTTCTGACAACTTCGCCGTCAGCAAGAAGATTGATCTCGATAGATTCGGGACGGAGACCGTCTCTGTTATTATCGTCGTTCCACTTTTTGGAACCGGTAATTTCAATAGTGGAAGGAACATGGGTATTTGTTATGTTATAGCCTTCAACTTTTGATTCATAACCGTTAACTGTAATTTCTTCGATAGTGTAAACAATTTTTTTGCCGTCTTTATTTACAAAGAGATCTTCAAAAGTCCAAGACCAGTTATCATTTGCGGTTACTGTTTTGGAGTCAACTTTTTCACCGTCTGCAAGGAGATTAACTGTAATGGATGCGGGACGAACACCGTCCTGGTTGTCGTTATCGTTCCAAGTTTTGGAACCGGAGATCTCAGTTTTAGCGGAAACATGAGTATTTGTTATATCGTATCCTTCAATTTTGGTTGTATAACCTTCAACAGCTTTTTCGGATACACTATAAATAATTTCTCTGCCACCGGAATATTTGTTAAGATTTTCAAATGTCCAAGCCCAATCATCAGCTTCGGTTACGGTTTTTTCTGCAATAGTTTCGCCGTCTGCGCGGAGGTAAACGGTAATGGATTCGGGACGGAGACCGTCTCTGTTGTTATCGTCATTCCAGGTCTTTGAACCGGAAACGGTAATAACTTCGGGAGTATGAGTATTGGTTACATCAAAGCCGCTTACTGAGGATTCATAGCCATCAACAGCATCTTCGGTAATAGTGTAAACGATTTCCTGACCGTTTTCGTTAACAAAAAGATTGTTAAATGTCCAAGCCCAGTTATCATTTGCGGTTACTGTTTTGGAGGCAACGATTTCACCATTTGCAAGAAGATTGATAGTGATAGAAGAGGGACGTTTGCCGTCTCTGTTATTATCGTCATCCCAGGTTTTAGAACCGGAAACTTCTGTTTTAGCGGGAACGTAGGTATTGGTTACATTAAAGTTTTCAACTTTGGTTTCATAACCTTCAACTGTGTTTTCAGTAATCTCGTACTTGATCTCTTTGCCTGCAGCAAATTTGTCAAGGCCTTTAAAGTTCCATGTCCAATCGTCTTCGGAGGAGATAGTTTCAGATGCGATCTGATTTCCGTCAGCCCAAAGATTGATGGTAATGGATTCGGGACGGAGACCGTCTCTGTTGTTATCGTCATCCCAGGTCTTTGAACCGGAAATGTCGATCTTTATGATTTCATGAGTATTGGTAATATTGAAGCCTTCAACTGTTGCTTTGTAGCCTTCAACAGCTTCTTCGGAAACAGTATATGTAATTTCCTGACCGTTTTCGAATTTATAAAGGTTTTCAAAGGTCCAGGACCAACCGTTTTCTGCGGTTACGGTTGCGGAATCAACTTTTGTACCGTTTGCAAGAAGATTTACAATGATAGATTCGGGACGGATACCGTCCTGGTTATTGTTATCGTTCCAGGTTTTGGAACCGGAAACGGAGGTTCTTTCGGGAGTATAACTATTTTCGAGATCAAAGCCGTTTACATTTGTTGTATAACCTTCAACTTTGATTTCACCGATAGTATAAGTAATAAGCTTGCCTGCGGAATATTTGGGAAGATCTTCAAAAGTCCATTCCCAATTATCTTTTGCGGTTACTTCTTTAGAATCAACTTTTACGCCGTCAGCGATAAGCTCGACTGTAATGGATTCGGGGCGTTTGCCGTCTCTGTTGCTGTCGTCATTCCAGGTTTTGGAACCGGAAACAGTAACGACCTCAGGAGTATGTGTATTTATAATATTGTAACCGTCAACAGTTGCTTTGTAGCCTTCAACAGCTTCTTCGGAAACAGTATAAACGATCTTATTACCTGCTTTGAATTCGGGAAGATCTTCAAAAGACCATGCCCAACCGGTATTTTCGCTAACTGTTACTGTTTCAATAACTTTACCGTCAGCGAGAAGATTTACGGTAATGGAGGAGGGACGGATACCGTCCTGATTGTTGCCGTCTTTCCAGGTCTTTGAACCGGAAATGTCAACTGTGGAAGGAATATGAGTATTGGTTACATTATAACCGTTAACTACAGTGCTGTAACCTTCAACTTTATCTTCGGAAATGGTATATTCGATTTCTTTGCCGTTTTCGTATTTAGCAAGATTTTCAAATTTCCAGGTCCAGCCGTTAGCTGCGGTTACTGTTTTAGAATCAACCTCTGTACCGTCTGCATAGAGTCTGATTGTGATGGATGCGGGACGTTTGCCATCCTGATTGTCACTGTCGTTCCAGGTTTTCTTACCTTCAACAGTAACAACTTCGGGAGTATGAGTGTTTGTTACATTGTAACCGTCAACAGTTGTCTCATAACCGTCAACAGTGGTTTCGGTAACAGTATAAGCGATCTCAGTACCTTCTGCAAATTTATCGAGATCGGAGAACTTCCAAGCCCAGCCATCTGCTTCGGTTACGGTTTTGGAATCAACCTTTTTGCCGTCAACGATAAGATTGATCGTGATGGATTCGGGACGGATACCGTCCTGGTTATCAGCGTCATCCCATGTTTTAGAACCGGAAATATCGATCTTTTCTACTTCATGGGTATTAACGATGTCGTTGCCTATAACTTCAGAGGTATAACCGTCTACGGGAACCTCGGATACTGTGTAAGTTATTTTTTCGCCGTTTTCATATTTATAAAGATCTGTAAATGTATAAGTCCAACCTGCTGCTTCGGTTATAGTTGCTTTTCTGACTTGCTCACCGTTTGCAAGAAGTTTAACAGTAATACTTTCGGGACGAATGCCGTCCTGGTTATCATTGTCTTTCCAAGTTTTGTCAACCGTTATATCTATTTTTTCAACCGCATGAATGTTTTCAACAATATAACCGTCAACTTTAGATTCGTAACCCGCTACAGGTTCTTCTTCAATTGTATAAACGATTTCTTTGCCGTCTTTATTGTATTCAACGAGATCGGTAAAGGTATATGTCCAATCATTCTTGGATTCTACTTTTGCACTCTTGATTTCTTCACCATCAGCAAGAAGATTTACAGTAACAGAATCGGGACGTTTGCCATCTCTGTCGTTATCATCAGTCCATTCTTTGCTAACTTGAATATCAACTGTTTTAAGAGTATTGTTTACAATAACAGAGGAACTTTCAACGGAACCGGGATTTACTGTACCGTGTCCCCAAATAGACCAATAATTTGTTTTAGGAAACGAAAGAGAAACGGTGCCATTATTATATTTAATTTCAACGCCACCAACATTCGCACTGTATCCTGTTACAAAATCAAGCCCATGTGTTTTATTATACAACTCAGGGATTTCTTCCGCAACGCTTTTAGTTACCATATCCTGTTCATAATTGGACAAAGCTTCGGGGGTCCATGCAAAAATATCATTGCCCTTTTTAGCTACTAAAATATTACCGCTGAATGAAAATTTCTTTTCACTGCAGGGTTCCTCTTTTACCCAACCGCCGTCGATTTCGGGAAGTTCAACAGAAACAATGGGATCTTCGATAGAGGTAGTATAGTTGGGGATTTCGGATGCAAGACGAACTTCTATGTCTTTTGCATTACCGTCAGAGTCCGCATAATTAGATACATCAAAAGAAAAATTCCAACCGTTATTTTTCGATGCGGTGACATCGGTGTGATGCTTACCATCGACATAAACTTCAAGTTCTATCGAGTCGGGACGAGTGCTTTCATCAAGATCATCCCATGTTACGGAACCTTTTACTGTTATCATTTCACCGTAAACCACAGCAAAGAGCGTTGTCGGGATAAAACCGAGACAGATGCTCATTGTAAGTAATAATGAGATGAATGATTTAGCTAATTTTTTCATAACTGACCACCTTTTTTCAGTCTATATGACTTAATAATTGATTTTGTATCTACCGGATAATGTGTTTTTACCAACACTTTATCTTTTATGGGTATATTATACACTATGCCGGCCACAAAATCGGTCACATTTTCCGAGAATATGTAATTTTTTGACTGATTTTCGAGACTTCACAAAAAGTTCAAAATTATTGAGTTTCCGCAGAAGACGAAGACAATGCACTGTCCATTAAGAGAAACAGTTCGAGAGCGCTTCTGAAGCTTTCTTCGCTCTTTCCCTCTCGCCAGGTCACAGCGCCCTGCCAACTTGCATTCTGTCTAAAAAGCAATCTGACCGAAAAAGTTGCCAACTTGCCGACCTTGATATTATCATCGGTATAAACCTGGGCTATTTTTTCGATATTTGTCTTAAAAGACCTTTTTGATGCAAAATCCTGCGGTGAATTAATCTCATCAAATATACGTTCCATATTCAAGATAAAATCCATGACACCAACAAATTCGATTCCGCTTTCAAAAAACGAATTGTAAAGTCTTCCTCGGGGAATCTTTTCATCATAAGAATCAACACAAATATAGGTTGTTCTGTACGAATTATCATAAATCTGTGCCGCCATTATATTTCACCACCTTAATATTTGATTTAATTATACTACACAGCAGTCACATAATCGGTTATATATTGCATTTTTTAAAAAATTTTTTTTAAAAATAAAAATAATTGATCTGAAAACATGACCTGCTACATTTTATATTCAACGAAGAGTACTATTTATAGATCAGTTTGACCGTGGTAGGTTCCGACAGACAGACACACAGCGTATAATCCGGCAAAAACGGAACTATCCTGAAGAAAACATTTCTCTTTTTCCAGGAAGAAAGACTTTCCGAAGCATTTTCATCTAAAATACTGTAAGACCAGAAAGAATCGTCTATCCCGTCGCCTGTTAATTTCACATAGCTTTCCTTAGCGGTCCAAACATCAAAAAATCTGATCAACGGATCTTTTTTGACATATTCATATTCATCATTATGAAAGAACCTTTTTGAAAGCTTCAGATATCTTTCGCACGCCTGTTCCGCTGTTTCCGTTTTCAGACGTTCATGCTGTTGCAGATCAACGCCTGTTTCGCAAAAAGCTACGGAAACAACACAATAAGCACCGCTGTGCGTGACCGATAAATGTACATTATCCAAGCCGACGATATACGGTTTACCTTTTGATGTTCTGGCTATAGAAACCGATTCTGTATCCAAAGATGTTCCGATCTCATTAAAAAAAGACTCAAGAGAAGTTTTCATAAGTTTTTCGGTATCTTCGGAATATTCATGATAAACGAACAAAAAGGAGACCGATATATTTTTATCAGACATTGGTATAGCCGTGTTTTATCATATAGTCGATAACGTCCTTAACCGTATGAAGTTTCCAAACATCACGGCTGGGTATCTCGGTATCGAATTTATCTTCAAATACGCAAACTATATTCATTATATCAAAAGAATTAAGTCCGAGATCTTTTACAAAGTCGGTATCGTAAATAATATTTTTTTTGCCTGTAACTTTACCGACGACATCTTTAATAAACTTAAAGAGTTTTTCTTCCATATTAATATACCGTGCTTTCGTTTACGAAAGCTTCCTTTCTTTGGGAATTGGAGCAGGTTTTGCTAAGCAACACCTACGTGAAAAGTATTTTTCACGCTGTTGTCTCCAAGATCAAACAAGATAACGTTTTATCTTTTTAAGCGCTGTTTTTGAAAATTCCTGTTCACGTATATTTATCATACGGATCTGCTGATACATCGGCAATTCTTCATTTATCAAGCTTATCTGTTCCTGAAGAGCCTCTAATATTTCGTAAGAATTCATACCTTCAGTGGCTTCTTTATTGGGGAACACGCTGGCAGCGACCTGAACATCGTCTGTTGAAATACCGCTTACCGCACCGTAAACAACGACATCTTGAACAAGAGGTATCTTCTGGATCTTAGCCTCGAGCTTTTCCGGAGATACTTTTTTTCCGTTTCTGAAAACTATCAGGTTCTTTTTTCTGCCTGTAATATGAAGGAAACCGTCTTTATCAAGTTCGCCGATGTCACCTGTTCTGAACCAACCGTCAGTCAGGACTTCATCTGTAAGTTCGGGCAAATTATAGTAGCCCTTCATGATATTTTTACCGCGAACAAGTATTTCACCGTCTTCTATTTTGACCTCGGTATGAGCGGAAACAAGACCGACGGAGTCAAACTTATTCATCTTATTACGGTTAACGCTGACCAAGGGAGAACATTCAGTAATACCGTAACCCTGAACGACCAAAACACCGAGAGAGAAAAATTCCTCCATTATATTCCGGCTCATATGAGCTCCGCCGCAAATAATAAGGCGAATGGAACCGAAGCACTTTTCTCTTAAGGAATCAAGCACCTTAAAATTTTTCTTTATGCCGACAGAAAGAAGGAACTTTCTGATATTCAGCAATTTTTTCAGTTTGTCCGCTTTTCCCGAAGCATTTACGGCGACCCACATATTACTGTGAATCGTTTCGAGCATAAGCGGAACAGTAAGCATTGTGTGCGGATTTGCGAGTTGAATATCACGCATAACGGTTTTTATATTACCGTTAATATAGAGATGCGCTTTACCGATCAACATTGATAAAACAGAGCACGTCAGACCGTATGTATGATAAAACGGCAGAGCAGTAAACGCAACCTCGCCTATAGAAACATTCGCAAGGGCATCCGAAGCATTCGTCAATATCGCTTCCTGGCTGAGCATTACAGGTTTTGAGTAAGTCATTGTACCTGAAGTGAACACTATGGAAGCTGTTGCTTCAGGCGTAACGGTTGCATCTATATCTTTATTGATCTTTCCGGAAGCGCGAAGGTCTCCGCCCTCGGAAATAAGATCATATATTGACGGCTCATTATTTGCATACATAGCATACATAGGTCTTGACTGACCGCAGTAAGACAAAGATATATCCTTATAGCGTTCAACATAAAAAAGACAGTCAACATCAGCCATATCAAGCATCTGTTTTATAGTTTCCGTTGATTGTTCAACATCTATACAAACAGCAACAGCGCCACAATATACTGCCGATAAATAAACAAGAAGCCATTCGTAACTGTTCTCGCTGAGGATCGCAATATGTTTTCCTGCAAGTCCGAGATCAACAAGACGTTCCTGAAGCGAAACGATATCGGAATAAAACTTACCCCATGTAACGCCTTGCTCTTCGCCTTTTCGGTTAAACCACGAAACAGCTTTTTTCTCGTCGTTTCCGAGAACAAGATCATCAAGCATATCACGGAAACGATTGTAATATTTCACTTGGTTAAGAGGATATTTTTTCATTGGTTATTCTCCTGACCGTCTGAATTTGCACAGAAGGTTTTCATAAATTGATCTATACCCAATCGATCTATGATTGAATAAAGAGCGGCAACGACCTGGGGATCATACTGAACACCGTTACATCTTGAAATTTCAGCCATCGTTTTATCGAAGCCGAGTCCTTTTCTGTATGCTCTGTTCGATATCATTGCGTCGAAAGAGTCTGCAACAGCTATTATTCTCGCTCCGATACAAATATCAGAACCGGAAAGTCTGTCGGGATAACCCGAACCGTCTATTCGTTCATGATGCTGTCTTATTATAGGAAGAAGATCTTTAAAGAGTGCAAATTCCTTGATTATAGATTCACCACCGACAGGATGTTTTTTTATTTCGGAGAATTCTTCATCGGTCAAAGAACCGTTTTTCAAAAGAATGGAATCTCTCACACCAATCTTACCGATATCGTGGAACAATCCTGCAATACGAATGTTTTCGATATCCGATTCCGAAAGTTCCAACTCTCGTGCCAAAGCGACGGACAATAAAGATACTCTTTCGGAATGACCCTGAGTTTCTTTATCTCTGGCTTCAACAACCGTTCTTAATGTATCTACGGTCTGCATATATGCATTTGAAAGACTTTCCTGATATTCCTTGATAATTCGCATCTGTTTTATGCTTTTAACACAGGATTCAACTAAAAGTTCAAGCTGGTCAAAGCGTTCATTTTTCTCATAATAACCTTGAATATCAAGCTGACGTATGGTTGTTACGGGCGGAGCCATGCTCTTATGACCCGTCAGTAATACTATAAATATTTCCTTATTGAATTCTCTTATTCTTTCAACAACCTGGTCGCCGCATATCGGGCTCATTAAAAAGTCAAGCAATAAAATATCATATGACGACACACGAATCCTTTCTATTGCCTTTATAGGATCGTTTTCAACGTCAACATCATAACCCGAACGATTAAAATACGACTGAATTGTTGATGTAATAATCGGGTCATCATCAAGTGTCAATATTGATATTTTATTTTCAAGGACCTTTTTACTTTTCCTCATGCCTTAACACCCCATTCGCTATTGTTTACAGTACGGATACTGACTATATCCAACGGAATCTTTATGCCGAAGGTTGAACCTCCGCCATCGCGGTTTTCGCCCCAGATCTCACCGTTGAATTTGCCCTTGATAACTGCATTGGAGATATATAATCCCAATCCTGTTCCCTGTGTTCCCTTACTTGTAATCATAGATTTAAAAAGTTTTTCGCGTACATTGTCGGGAATACCCACGCCTCTGTCATTAACGAGTATCTTCAGATATTCTTTATCATGAGAGATTTTTATTTCGATTTCACCGCCGCCTTTTTGTTTTTGCGCGAAAATCGAATTATTAAGGAGATTTCCTATGACCTGGACAAGATTATTTATATCACCGCGAAGTGATATTTCTTCATTTTTATCATAATCAACTTTCAGAGTACAACCGCTGTTCAGAAGCTCATGTCTCATAAGCAGTGTACTTCTTTTGATCATTTCATCTATTGTAAAAGTAACAGTATCGTCCGTACTGACATTTGCAGCCTGTCCTTTTATTGCTGTTATGATATCGGACATATACGCAGTGGATTCCTTTACCTTAGACAGCCAATCGCGCATTTCGGAATAGATCTCCATGAAATCGCTTTCCGTTACATCGCTGTCTCCTATACTGCTTTCACACTCATCAACAAGCGCTTCTGTTGCGGAAACGCATCCGGAGATACTCATTATAGGTGTTTTCAGGTTATGTGCCAACCCACCGATCATTTGACCCAAGAACGCAAATCGTTCCTGTTCCATCATTCTTTCCTGGTTTGCCTGAAGTTTCTTCATACTGTCACGAAGCTGTGTTATATCTTTGAACAGTACAACAAAGCCCGTCAGTTTTCCGTACAGTTCCAAAGGAGAGACCTCTACAACGAAATAATATTTCTGAGGAGACTCGTTTTCCGTAAACATCACAGACTGTTCATAAGAAACAAGAGTTCCGCCCTGTCTGCTTGAATCAACAGCGGCAAGAAGACTGTAGATAACATCTTTCTGCGTATTTTCATTATTTTTCAGACATTCACCGAGATGTAAATTTTCCGTAATGCCGTATTCCTTTGCAAACAGTTCCTGAAATCTGCGATTGAACTGAACGACGATCCCGTTATCGCTTAAAACGAGATAGCTATCGGATATAGCATTCAGAATATGCTGTTTTGCTATCGGACTGATATCAAGAACATGCAGTCTGAAAATTGCGATACCGTTAAATACAACGGTAATCAAGAAGCTTAACGGAGTAGCCGTTATGGGAAGATCTTTGCCTCCGAATGTTGCCACGATACTAACAAGCAACGGACACAACGCGCTTACGATAAAAACGATACACTGTCTCCAATATAAAGACGTATTGTTTTTTATGCCGAACCAGATCATATAAACTATTCCGGCAATAAGGAAGAGATAGTTAAAGAATCCGCTTATCAATATGTAGGGACCAAAAACTATTTCGCTTCTTACAACAGAAAACTCAACGTAGTATAAATGGTGAAAAGAATTTGTCCATGCAATGATAATTGTCAATATCGGCGGGATAAAGAACAATTTCATCCATGATTGCATTTTCTCATAGCCGTTAACGAAAGAAATGGCGATACACAGATATATCGGTGAGCACAATGCTCCGCCCGGCTGCATGAGACAGTCTAAAAACAACATCAAAGAACTGTTGGAAGTATCAACAAACCGTAATATGATCAGCGGAATAATCCAGCTGGAATACGACAAAGCAAGGGCAATAAACAGCACGTTCAGAAAAGCTCGTTTTTTTTGAGTTCGGGTGCTCCAGATAAAGAAAACCGCAATGGAAAGAAGCGTTGCAATAAATATAGTAACAGAAAGATTAGATACCATAATGCCCTCCTCAATCAAACTCTTTAAGTACGACGGATACATCAACAGCATCATTGCTGTAACCGTTTTCGGCAAGAGTATCTACAGTAACGGGATTTGTAACAATTATCTGCTTGCTGATTGTATTCGAACGAACGGCGTCCATAACAACACCAAGCAATTGTCCGTCAATATCCGAAGCTTTTTCTCTTAGTATATTGTAAAAATCTTTCATTTTCACGATTCGGATATCTTTATTTACAGCCTTCATAATCTCTCCCAGAGACGGAGGCTCGGGATTCATGATATGATAAACGCTGTTTTCGGTATTTTTAAGCAAAATGACCTGTTTTGCGCATCTGTCGATCGGCATCAGATCTATCGGCTCGTTTTCGATATCCGCAGGTATAGCTCCTATCTGATTTAAGCCTTTTACAGTTAAACAGAAAGCGTTTGTTTCCGGATTACGTTGGAATTTACCGTCAGATTCTCGTCCGACCAATCTGCCCAAACGGAATATCTTAGCTTTCAAGCCGTTTGAAATCGCTTCAAACACAACTTTTTCTGCCAAATATTTACTCTTGACATATATATTCTGTTCCCAGATCTGACCTATATCAAAATCATTTTCCGTAAACAAAACAGAGCTGCGTTTGTCTTTCAATGAATTTCCGCTGATGCTGCATGTTGAAATATGATAAAGTTTCGCATCTGCTTTTAATGCAAACTCGACCATATTCTCAGTGCCGCCGACATTCGTTTTCATATAAGCCTCAGAATCAAAGGCATAATGACGGACATCAGCCGCACAATGATATATTTCACTTACATGTTCACAAAGGAACGAATGATCTTTATCTGACAAGCCCAACTGTTTTTCGGAAATATCACCGTTCATTACGGTTATACGGCTCAACAGATATTCTGACCTTTTCTCTCCGAAATAATATGTAAATATTTCTGCGAGACGGTCTTTACTACCGTCACGAACAAGACATACTACATTGACATATCCGCTGTCAATAAGTTCGGAAACAAGATGAGCTCCGAAAAAGCCTGTGGCGCCGCTAACAAGAACAAAGTCGCTGTCATCTTTTTCTTCGCAGGCAACATCGTCCGAGTCGATTAATTCTTCGGGGACCGTGACTGATTCAACATTTTTCAGTTTCAAAAGCTCTGCCTGCTGTTTTACCGTGGGATTATCATAAAAGTCACTGAGAGACAGTTCAAAACCGTCATTATAATATTTACCCAAAACAGTCAAAGCCGCAAGGGATGTTCCGCCGACCTCAAAAAACGAAGCTTCTTTTGAATCCACGGCTATACTTAGAACTGAATTCCAAACAGAAAGGATATAATCAACTTCCGATTCATGTTTTTCCTCTTCGGAGACACAACAAGAAGCGGGAACTTCTTCCTCTCTGTTGATTACGGTTTGACAAACCGTATTTTCGGAAACAGTCGAAGTCTCTTCATATTGAGCTACGCATACGGTCGATTCGTCGGTATACGTTTTTCTGTTGAGAGCAATTTCCTTCAAAGCCATGACATCTATTTTATTTGTAGCAGTCACAGGCATTTTATCAAGTTTAACAAAACCGGAGGGAATCATATAAACAGGAAGGATCTTTTTTATTTCGGCAACGATCTTTTCTTTTGTCAATGTACCGTCATCCGTAACATAAAAAGAACAAAGTTCCATTGATCCGTCATCTTTTTTTATGGGAACGGTAGAAGCATGAACATTCGGGAAAGCATCTTCTATGGCACCGCTGATCTCTCCAAGTTCAACTCTTTGACCGTTAAGCTTGACCTGAGAATCTTTTCTTCCGACATAGTCAAATCTTCCGTCAACTCTCAAACGGACGATATCACCGCTGCGATACATTTTTTCTCCGGGGAAATAAATATCTTCCACAAAAGAGCTTTCTGTAAGATCGTCTCTTCCGGCATATCCGAGAGACAAACATTCTCCGGCGATATACATTTCGCCGCACGCGGTGGGAAGAACGGGATTTCTGTTTTCATCAAGAACATATGCTCTTGTATTCTGAAGAGGTCTGCCTATTGTAATATGTTCACCTTTTATCAAGGGTTCTGCGGTCGTAAAAACGGTAGCCTCCGTAGGTCCGTACATGTTCATCAAAACACCGTCGGAACAGTCCGAAAATTTAGATAAAAGACTGTCTGTTACGATCTCACCGCCGAGAAGAACTACTCGAATTTTTTCGGAAGCTGCTCTGAAAGCATCGTTTCTGAGACAGACATTTAATCTGGATGGAGTCATCTCAACAACGCCAACCCCATTTTTCTCAATAAGCTCGGCGAGTTTCCACGGAAGCATCATTTCTTCCTCGTCTGCCAAAACAACGGTTCGTCCGAGGGCAAGGGAGATCAATGTTTCAACAACAAAACAGTCAAAGACGGAATTTGTTGAACAAAGAACATTTCCGGGGAATGCAGAAAGCGTTTCTTTCATCTGAGAATAAAGATTGCTTATCGATCTGTGACTGAGCATTATGCCCTTGGGTTGACCTGTTGATCCTGATGTAAACAAAACATTAACAGAGCAGGTATCTTTAACACGGATATCGATGTTATCGCAAGAGCCATCCTCAGGTAAAAGACAAAACTCTGTATTATTCTCATTATTTCCGAGTTTTTCGAACACTGAAGAACTCGGATCACACAGTACAAGTACGGCATTTGAGACAGAAAGCATATAATTTACCCTTGCTTCCGGGAAGGAATCAAGAATAAACATATAGGAACAGCCTGCTTTAAGGATTCCGTACATTGATGCTATCATATCGGGAGTTCGTTTCATACAGATAGCGATACAGCTTTCCCGTTGAATACCTTTTGAAACAATAAACGATGCTATTTGATCTGCACGCTTTTCAATCTGCGCAAAAGTTATACATTCTCCGTGAAAAATAACAGCCGTATCGTTACTGTTTTTCTCAGCCGTATTTTTCAAAATTTTATGAATAGGATTATTAATAAACGGAGTTACACGGTAATTGGGAGTTTCAATAAGAAGCTCCTGATCCGATGAAGACATAAGTTTGATATCGGAAAGCTTTTTACCGCTGTTCAAAATAAATTCTTTAACAATATTTTTTAAGCATCTTCCGTAGAACTCTACCGTTTCCTTGCAAAACATTCCTGTTGAATAAGAAAAATTCAAAGAAACAAGATTATTTTTATATGAAAGCTCAACGATCATATCCATTTTTACGCTTCCGGTAGACATAGGGACAAAATCCATATTTGAGCCGTCAAAGCAGAAAGAAGAAGTATCCACGGGACTTTGAGTAAACATGATACTGTACAAAGCATTCCGATCGCCGTGAGGAAGTTCGAGAGCATTGACAATATCTTCAAGTGCCGTATGTTGATGGTCAAGAAGGAATGCAACTTCATTTCTGACATTTTCCAAAAATTCGGAAACAGAAATCTCGGAATCTATCTTTAAACGGAAGGGAAGAGTATTTATAAAAGGACCGCAAATATTTTCTGTTTCATGTATTGTTCTTCCCGAAACAGGTGTTCCGATAATAAAATCTTTACTTCCGGAAGCAGCAGACAAAAGCAGTCCGAAAGCGGAAAGGAACAAAACATATTCCGATATACCGCTTTTTTTACAAAATGCATCGCAAGCCCTGCTATCTTCTTCATCAAACAGGACTTCAAGATCTTTTCCTTTATAATCAAACTTTTTGGATTTTGATGAAAAATCTCCGCAAAGTTCCAATTTTTCACCCATATCGGAAAGATGTTCTTTCCAACGCTCTAACAAAAAGTTATCTGTCGGTTTACTGTTAACATAATTGAGATAATCGTAAAAATCCCATTCAACATTAACATTTTCCGCTCTGTATATGAGGTCGAGACGCTGTAAAATAATCGAGGAACTGATACCGTCACCGATAATATGATGACTGTCAATAAACAAATACCGATCGCCGCTGTCAGATACCCACAGTCCTGCTCTTAAAAGAGGCGCCTCACTTAATTTAAACGGACGGATAAAGTTCTGCGAAGCTTCATCGAAGGACGAGCCATCCACAGTCTCCAACGCAAAGTCAATATCATCGAGAATACGAGCAACTATTCCGTTTTTGCCGTGAACAAAAACAGTTCTGAAGATCGGATCAGCTTTTATAAGAGAAACGAACGCTTTTTCCAATCGGTTTACATCGGGCATTTTTTCAAGTTTGAATGCACCGGGCATGTTATACGACAAACCGTTTTCGTCAAGAACAGATTGTACGTATATCCCCTGCTGAACGCCGGTCAAAGCATATTCAGCACTTTTTTCTTTTTTGGGGAATGTTTCTTTGGGTTCAAACCGTTCACTGTCATATACAGCGTGTGAGATCGATTCTCCGTTAATAAATGCGGAAAGTCTTAACGCAGTTCTGCAAGCATATAGATCGGAGATCCTTATTCTTTTCGACATGCGATCTTCTATCTCCATAACGCACTGCATTGCATTAAGAGAGTTACCGCCGTTTCTGAAATAATCGCTTGTTACAGACAGTTCCGCATTATTCAATACCTTTTTAAATATTTCCAAAACGGTCGATGCTTCTGCAGAAACCGTTCCGTTATATTCCGATGCGGATTCGGCAGGCAACGGCAAAGCAGCTTCATCTATTTTACCGTTTGAAGTCATTGGCAAACAGGGAACATTTATAAAGAAAGACGGAATCATATAGTCAGGCAAATAAGTGACCATATGAGAAACAAGATCGGATTCCTTTATCGGATGTTCCGATGCATAATAAACGACCAAAACATCTGTTCCGTTTAAATTGCAAACTTTTGCATAAGCGCCTATTATACCCGGGAAGGAGGCAACGCATGAAGATATTTCCTGAAGTTCGATTCTCAGACCGTGGAACTTAACCTGACCGTCCGCCCTTCCTATCAAAACGAGTTCACCGTTCGGTGTCCAATTTGCCATATCCCCCGTATCATATATTCTGTCATCGTTTATAAACGGGTTATCGAAGAAAGATTTTTCGGTAATGTCCGGTCTGTTTCTGTAACCTTTGCCGACACATTTACCGCCGACAAAAAGTCTTCCTTTGCCGCCGACAGGCATGGGATTGAGCCATTGGTCAAGAACATAAAGCTTACAGTTGCCGAGCGGAGAACCGACAGTTATCTTATCAGCCCTTGAAAGCTCTTTCATACTGACGGCAACAGTCGTTTCAGACGGCCCGTATTGGTTATATATACGAGCATTTGTGCACGATTTGAGTTTTCGGAGTAATTCTGTTGAAAAATGCTCTCCGCCGCAAACGATACTGTCCATTCTGCCGAGAGCTTTCTTAAATGATTTGTTTGAAAGCATAACAGACAGACGAGACGGTGTCATTGCAAAAAAGCCGACCGCAAAACCGTTTATCAACTCTGCCAAACGCTCGGGAGACTCAATATCGCTGTCGGATGGGAAAACGATTGTTCTTCCGTTCAAAAGCGCAACTATACTCTCAAGCATAAAAGCATCGAAACCGACATTACAAACAGACAGAACAGCGCCGCTGCCGTAAACAGTTTCCATTTCCTGAGCAAGATTCAAAAGGTTTTGCTGAGTTATCTCAACGCCTTTGGGCTCGCCCGTACTGCCGGATGTATAAACAACATAGGCAAGTATATCTTCTGTTTTCAGAGATTTATATTCATTACAAAGAGTAGGGATTCCGTAAAACTCATCTACTGTATCAACGGTTACAAGAGGAATATTACATTCATTTGCCACAGAAAACAGATGATCGTCTGCAATCAGAAGCGAAGCCTTGCTTTGAATCAGAATCTTTTTGATCCTTTCCTTCGGAAGAGACTGAGACAGAAGCAAATATGCGCATCCTTGCTGAAGAGTTCCGATCATAGCTGCGGGCAAATCAAAATTTTTCGGCAGCATTATGGCTATGAGGGCATTTGTTTCCTTTACGGATTCGCCTATCGCAGATGCAAACTGAGAGCTTCTGTGCAATAAAGCTCCATAAGTCATACGTTCGCCGTTATGTATAACAGCGACCCTGTTCAAATATTCTCTGCTGTTCTGAAGGAGCAGGTCATAGACCGTTTTTTCCTCAAGATACTTATCTGTTTTATTAAATGTATAAAGGACCTGTTCTTTTTCTTCCAAAGACAGGATATTCAGCGAATGTATCGGTTCGTCAGGGAAACTGAGCGCTTCATAGATTATATGACATAAATTTTTATGCAACGCGGATATTTCGCTCTCGGTAAAATACTGCGCAAGATAATCATAGTCAACGGAATACTGCTGATGATCTTTTAAATTCGTAACATGTATAGTCAACTGTTCAGCCTGATATCCGCAATAATGCCATCTTCCGCTGAAATGAACGGAAGCATCCCTGCTTTCAAAGATCTTACTGTCCTGATAAGACAGAGCAATATTGAACAATCTTCCATCTCTGTTAGACAAAGCGCAAATTTTGGAAAAAGGATATCTCTGATGACGAAGCATCTCATACCATTTTTCCATAAGGTCATCGTTAAAATTATTCAGAGTCCACTCATCGTCAATTTCGTTATAGAAAGGTAATGTTGTAACAAACATACCTGTGCTTTGCTTGAACTCATAGTTTGTCCTGTTAAAAATAGGAACGCCGATTGTAAAGCGGTCAGCGCCTCCGTTTCGCTTGAAATAAATAGCAAGCGCCATATAAAAAACGGCAAACGGAGCAACTCTTTTTTTCTTACAAAAAGAAAAAACGGCATGGTTCAATACCTGCGGAAGTTCAAAGCTTACACGGTTACCGACAGGGCTGACTGTGGCCCCCGTAACATTTTTAAGAGAAGACGGTTCATCTATACAGCTTACGATAGACTTCCAATATTTTTCATCACGTTCAAATGCTTTTGACTGCAGATAATCAGATTCCTCCTGAATGTGGATCCGATAATCCGGAGCTGTTTCAAGAGACGGTTCTTTATGAGACAATAATTCAAGGTAGGTCTTGGCGATCCTGTTACATATCATGATCTGAGACCAACCGTCAGCTATAATATGGTGTAACTTAACTAATATACCGCCGTTTCTTTCTGAGTCGCGGAACAAAATAAAACGGTACAGAGGACCGCCCACAAGAGGAATGATCTCCCTTGTTACGGCTATTTCCCAATTGCTTATACCTTCAGAACTTGTGTTTGAAAAATCATACACCGGGAATTCTTCCCTGACAAACGGGGCACTGTACTGCATCATCGTGCCGTCATTGTCCACAAGCTGAATTCTTAATGAAGGATCGTTTTCTATAACAAGGTTTATACTTTGCTGAAGAAGCACAAAATCCACACGACCGCAAATACGCATAGTTGTGCTGATATTGTTGACCGAAGTTCCGGTAAGTGTTCGTTCAAGATTTAATATATTAAGTTGACTTAACGATAAGGGGAAAAGGTTTTCTTTTGAAAAATCCTTCATCTTGATCTTCACTTCCTTTACATGTATTTTTTATAAAAATCATAATTCTATGACTTCATAGCGGTTTTTTCCTTTGTCCTTTGCAGAATACATTGCTTTGTCTGCAGCACAAAAGACATCATCATAACTCAATCGATTATTTTTAACAAACGCAACACCGACAGAACAGCTCAGTTGGCTTGCGGGAATATCACCGCATTTTATATTTTTAAATGAATCGACTATTTGAGAACTCCTTTTTTCAATAATCGATCTCTCTTCGACATTTTTCATCAAAACAAGGAATTCATCGCCGCCCACACGACCTACGACGTCATTATTTCTGAAAAGATTTTTTATTATATCGGCAAATGCGATCAATATTTTATCGCCCGTAATATGACCGTAGCGATCATTTATTTGCTTGAAATCATCCAGATCAATTATCATAAGGGCATAGCTGTTTCGGCATCCGGAAATATATTTTTCGCAAAGGGATCTTGTTGTGTTTGCGTTAGAGATCATAGTCAGCGAATCCTTGGATGCTCTTTCGTTGGATTCGACTAATTTACCCTCATACTCATCCAATTTCTGTTTTTGAGAATAGAAGATATTTTTAAATCTTGATATAAGTACCAAGACTCCGTATACATACAGTTTACCGTCCGTTTGATTAATGATAGCTTTATTCAACAACCAACGGCCGTCTTTGGTTATCAGTAAAACTTCAAGGCTATCGCCTGCTTCGAGCTGAGACCTTATCTCCTGTTTTACCCTGTCAACATCCGATTCACGAACAAAATCAAACAGATTACGTCCGGCAACAGTTGAAATGAGATCCATACCCAAAACCGCCCCGATATTGCAGTCGGCGCATTCGAAAATAAGATCGCCGTTATACAAACAGCAATATTCGGCAAAAAGAGAAGTATTTAATTGTCCATGGGTTCTCTGATCCACTGAAAACTCTCCTTATCGTCAGGCTCTATGGGACAAACAGCATAAGTAAGATTAACATCGTTATGAATGTATTTTTTATTAAATGCGCGGATTATTCTTTCACATACAGCACAGCTGTTTTCATACGTTGCGCGCGGCAACATTATTACGTACTGAGAAATACTGCATTTAGCTAAAGTGTCGCCTCTTCTTAAAGAACGGCATATCGTATCTTCCAGATAAGGCATAACTTTTTCCAATTTTTTGGGAGTGAGCTCTATTTTCTTCTCTGTAACGGAGATCAGCGCAACATGAACGGCAATTCCGCTTCTCATAATAGAACGAGCCATTGAATAATAGAGAACTTTGAAGAAATCGTATTCACAAACCAATGCGCCCGGACGGTCTGACATCTCTCTGAGCTGACCCTTCAGAAGATCGATCGTTATCGAACTTAAGTTTATAGTCTTTGTTGCTTCGTAATACAGACTGCGTGTTTCTTCGGATGCGATGACACCAAGCTCCGAAATAAGTCGTTCACTCAATTTCTGATATATCTCGACTGCCTTTTTCTGATTACCGGACGCAATGCAAGTCTGCATATAAAAACGGTGTACTTCTTCATTGTATGGTTCAATATTCGTTGCTATACGGCAAAAACTCAATGCTTCATCAAATTTGCCGGCATCTATCATAATGGGAATAACTTTACTCAGACAATCTATAAAAAGATTATGATAGTATGTAGACAGAGACATTACCCAAAACTCCGAGTTCATACCCTCAAGGAAATCACCCTGAAACAAGTCCAAAGCCTCTATAATTTCATCAAGAGAGCTGTTCTCGATATCGGAAATAACTTCTTCAAATTTATCGCAATCAACAAATGTCTCAACTTCATTATTCCAATAATAACCCGATCCGTTATATTGGATGAGAGATTTTCCGGCACCGTCGAAAAGTTTATCGAGTTCGGCTCTTGCCCTGTAAAGCAACGTCTTTAATGCGCCGTTGGAATTAACATCGATCCCCTCTTCATTCCAAAAAAGATCGATAAGTTCCTTCTGAGAGCAAACACGATCCCTATGGTAGATAAGGAAAGCAATCAAAGACCATACCTTCTTCGATCGGTTATTCATATTTGAAACTGTGGTATCGCCTTCTCTTATAGAAAAGCCACCAAACATATTTACAACTATTTTTTTCATTTTTTCACCCTTCGGTTAAAACCACAACAGGTTATCAGTATGCGAATATATCTAAATTACAATTTTTGTCTGATCATCCGAAAAATACGAACGGACTAATGCTGAATTATGCATCAATTTGAAAGAAAACAGCAAAATTCGTCGAAACAACACGCAATAGAAGTTCCGAAACAAATCCTAAAAGTAAAAAAACCAACTATTTTTCTATATACAAAGTCATTATAGCATACTTTATTATTAAATACAAGTAAGAACAAGCATCTTTTCGTCATTTTGTCACTAAAATTTCGTTTTTAAATTGTGTCGTGAAAGAGTTAAGACATCGGACTGTCTGTAAGTCTTAAATAATCACATTAATTTACAAAAAATGTATGCCTATTGACAAACCTTGTCGAGTTGTGTTATAATTTAAATGTATAATTATGTCCTCAAAGGAGCTTCCATGATGAAAAACTCAAAGAAAAAAGTTTTTCTTTTATTGTTAATACTGATTCTTGGATTAATTCTTTTAATTACGGCTTTTTCGACAATAGTAAACGATACGCCCGACAATAACAAACAAACAGAAAACAACTTTACGGATAAATCAGACACCACTGTCGATGAATTATCCCCCACCGAAACCGACGGTTCGGATAACAGTATCACGGATAATGATACGCCGATCGTTGAACCGGAAAACAACGAAGAAAAAGAAACAGAAGAAGGAACCGATAATACAGCATCGGAGGACACAGTTTCTGTGCCGGAAGAAGATACGAGTGATGAAGTATCGGAAGAAACGCCGACAACTGTTGAAACAATAACGCTTGATGGAACAATTATTTGGGATGACAACGATAATCAGGACGGGAAACGTCCCGAAACGATAACCGTATCATTATTTGCTGACGGAGAAGTATCAAAGACTCAGGACATCTCCTCCGAAACTCAATGGAAATGGTCATTCCCCGATCTGATCAAGAGTAATGAATACACCGTAAAAGCAACAGAGGAAATCATCGGATACACTCAAAAAACAGATGGCGACAATATAGTTTTCACGCATATGCCTTCAAAGATATCGGTTTTCGGATCTGTCGAATGGGCAGACAATAACAACCAAGACGGTAAACGTCCGTCCGATATGACGATCGAATTATCAGCAAACGGGATCGTAACGGCAACAGAAGAAATATCAGACAAAAACGGATGGGAATGGATCTTTACAGAACTTGATGAATTCCAAAACGGAAAGAAAATAACATACACCGTATCGACACAAAGTATAGACGGCTACAAAACCGAGATCACGGGCTACAATATAACAAACACCCATATTCCCGAGACTGTTTCATTATCGGGAAGCATAATTTGGGATGACGACAGCGACAAAGACGGAAAACGTCCGCACGACATAGAAATAAATATCATTTCCGATGAAAAAATACTGATGCAAAAGACCGTCAGCGAAGAAAACGATTGGTCTTGGAGCGCATCGAACATCCCTAAGTACCGTGACGGCGGAACTGTGATCAAGTATTCAATATCGACAAAAAACATAGAAAATTACACAACCGAAATCGACGGTTTCAATATAACAAACACAGTAAATCATGTTCCCGAAAGTACCACCGATCCGATCGAAAATACAAGCACGAACACCGAAAGCAATAAACCTGAAAATGAAAGCGAACCGTCGGCAGACATCAATCAGGAGATGGAAAACATTATTGCGAATCACAAGCCGGCTACCATAACGGTACTCAAGCCTGTCGCTTCCGGAACACTTACAAAGCAAAATGAAAATGCTCTGATAGACTATTCAAATTCAAAAGACGGATATGTCATGATCAAATATCTGGAGCAAACAAACGTAAAACTTAAAGCTCAGGTAATAGGTCCGACAACAACATATACATACAATCTGACCTCAAATGAATGGGCAGTTCTCCCCTTCTCCGACGGTAACGGAGAATATGGAATTAAAATAATGAAAAACGTGGTAGACAACAAATATTCAAATGTGCTGACATTGAAGCACACTGTTACGTTGGAAGATGAACATGCCCCGTTTCTCAGACCGAATCAATATGTAAATTATGAAAATGCCGAAAACACCGTAACAAAAGCGGCTGAATTGCTTAATGATCAAATGTCCGTTTTAACAAAGGTCAAAATAATTTACAACTATATTGTAAGCAATATAACTTATGACTATGAAAAAAGCTATACCGTACAAAGCGGATATCTTCCGGATCTCGACAAGGTCTTAGAGGAGAAGAAAGGTATTTGCTTCGATTATGCCGCACTCATGACAGGAATGCTCCGTTCTCAAAATATTCCCTGTAAATTGGTTATCGGATACGCTGATGAGGCTTATCATGCGTGGATAAGTGTATGGTCACCGGAAACGGGATGGATAGATAATGCGATCTTTTTCAACGGAACGAACTGGCAATTAATGGACCCGACTTTTGCCGCCGGCGGAGTACAGGATTTCAAAAACATAACTTACACATCAAAATACATATATTGAGCAGTTTTTAGTTTAGGAGACTGAATATGAAAAAGCATATTCAATTAGATGATGAATATATAGGCGACCTTTTCAAGCAGATTTCCCTATTGATGCATTCCGGAATAATATCAAGCGATTCTCTGAGAATAATCTCCGAAAGAGAAACCGACAGAGAAATCAAAAAACTATTATCCGATATAGCCGATGAAATCGATTCGGGTGTAAAATTCTCCGAAGCATTTGAAAACACGGGAATATTTCAATCACACATAACAGGCTTTCTGAGAATGGGAGAAGAGACAGGTAATTTAGAAGAAACCTTAGATTCTTTGTCCGATTATTATCATAACAAAGACAGACGAAAAAAACGTCTGACCGATGCATTGACATATCCATGCATTTTGCTGTTGCTTCTGATAGTGATAATTATTATCCTTCTCACCCAGGTACTTCCTGTTTTTTCCGATGTTTATGCTTCTCTCGGAGGAACGGTATCAGGCATAGCTTCAGGGCTTATGTCCTTCGGGAATATACTGAATGAAGCATTGCCGTATATCGGCATAGCAGTAGGCATTCTGCTGATAATATGTACGCTTATTCTTTTGATCCCGTCCTTCCGCAAATATTTCCGCAATTTATTTATCAAGATCTTCGGAGACTCAGGGATATACAGAAAGATGAACAACGCCTCCTTTATTCAGGCGATCTCCGTTGCTTTCAGAAGTGGATTTTCTTTAGAGGAAGGCGCTGCGCTTGCACGTCAGATCTTTAAGGACAATTACAAAGCAGGAAAACGAGCAGAGAAATGCGTATCTCTCATAGAAAGCGGAGAAGATCTGGATGAGGCTTTAAAAGAAAGCGGTTTTCTCTCCTCTTCGACAGCGTATATGCTCAAACTCAGTTTAAGAGCGGGAAACGGAGACGAAACTATCTCCGATATATCCGAACAGATGACTGAAGAGGCAGAATATGCCATAAACGAAATGCTCTCCAGGATCGAACCCTCTCTTGTTATCGTTACATCGCTCATAACCGGCGCGATCTTGCTGACGGTAATGCTTCCGTTAATAAATATTATGAAAACTATCGGGTAACATTCCAATGAAAAACATAATCAAGCACATAAAATATGTTCTTATTCCGATACTTATCGCAGGTGTATTGTTATTGTTTTTAACGGGTATTTCAAATATAAAAAACGGAAACTCTCTTGAAGACAAAAAAAAGTTGGAGGAAACAGTCAGAAGAGCAGCCGTATCATGTTATTCGATAGAAGGATCATACCCACCATCGCTTGAATATCTTTTGGAAAACTACAACATCAGATATAATGAAAAAAAGTATACCATAAAGTATGAGATAACGGCATCCAATCTGATGCCTGATATCACGGTTCTGGAGCAAAAAACAAAATGAAAGTTAAAACGAACACAATTGATCTAAGCGTCATAGCTCCGTTTTTGATTCTGATATTATTCAGCGTATGCATTTTATTCACACTGCTTTTCGGAACAAGGATCTACAAAGAAACGTTAAATCGAGATCGGATACAGTTCGAATCACGAACGGTCAGTCAGTATATTGTAACGCAAATACATCAGAGTGACCGAGACGGAATGATGTTTATCGGAAACTTTGAAGATCATGAAGGAAAAGCCGACGGAGACACTTTTTTTCGTATTGAATCTATAAACGGCGTCAAATATTACACCCGTATATACTGTCATAACGGCTATTTATATGAACTGTTTTCGCAGTCCGATATTTCATTCGACAAAGAAGACGGTGAAAAGATATTACCTCTTGAAAGCATTCGTTTCGAACAAAATAACGGAATTATTACAGTAACAATAACACACTCGGACGGAAGCATCAATACCGAAAAAATATCATTAAGAAGTCTTGATGGGGATGAATATGAAAAATAGAGCTTTTTTGCCGTTAATTGAGCAAATAATAATGATAGCTGTATTTGCAATCGTGGCAACCGTATGTATTGCCTGCTTTTCTTCCGCAAGGCAGATCTCCGTTAAAACAGAATTGACGGACAATGCGGTAATTCTCGCGCAGAATACGGCAGAAACCATAAAAAACAAGGGACTTCAGCCCGAAAGATCTACTGTTTACTATAACAAAGACCTTCTACCCGATGTTTCGGGAGAATATGCGGTAAAAATCGAACCGATAATTGAAAATGATCCTTTTTTATGCGGAGCGACCGTATCTGTAATGCATAAAAACGAAACGCTGTTTGAGCTTACGGTTCATTGGCAGGAGGGGTTGAATCATGAAACGAACTGACATGCGAACTCCGTTCGTAGGCGGCTCGTCTCTTATTACGATATTTGCGATACTTTGCATGATCGTATTTACGCTGCTGACATTAAGCACCGTAACCTCATCAAGAGATCTTGCGCTTTCATCTTACAATGCAGTTACGGCATATTATAACGCAGACTCCGAAGCCGAAAAAATCTTTGCGCAGTTAAGAAGCGGGATAATTCCCGAAGGCGTCATTGCAAACGGAAACTATTATTCTTATAAGTGTCCGATCTCGGAGACACAATTCATTTCAGTTGAGCTTTCATTAATAGATGACGAATGGAATATCATCAGTTGGAATTCAACAAGTTTAATACAATAATCTTTGAAAGGAATCCTACAGTTATATGAGTGATTTACTTGTTCACCTTAAAAATGCTGTTGACAACAAGTCTTCAGATATATTTATTATAGCAGGAAGCTCTTTATGCGAAAAAAACGACGGTCATATCCGAAAAATAAAGGATGAGATTCTTCTGCCGCCTGCAACGGAAGAAATGATAAAAGAAATATACAGTATTTCAAACAGATCCATGGATAAATTTCTTTCGACGGGAGACGATGATTTTTCATTTTCCGTTCCCGGAATGGCTCGATTCAGAGTAAACGCTTTCAGACAAAGGAATTCTATGGCTGCTGTTGTCAGAATCGTTTCATTCAACATTCCGGACTGGCAAGAGCTCAATATACCGACACAAGTAATGGATGTTTCCGGGATAACAAACGGAATGATACTCTTTACGGGAACAGCGGGAAGCGGTAAATCAACAACACAGGCATGTATTATAGACAAGATAAACAATGAAAGAGACTGCCATATAATAACATTGGAAGATCCGATCGAATATTTGCATAAAAACAAAAAAAGCATAATAAGCCAACGTGAAATATCCATAGATACGGCAGATTATCTGTCGGCATTGAG
>SVMP01000008.1 GCA_015067385.1 Oscillospiraceae bacterium
AAGAGGGGGATATCTCAATCCCAAGAAAACTCTTCCGAATGAAGAATTTGTTGCGTTTATGGGAACATACGGCTCAAACAATATGTGGGAAGAAAAATGGGAATTCTGTCAGGCAGAAGGCTTCGGGCAGGGTTTTGCGGTAGGAAACGAGCATTTGTTCCTTGAAAAATGTACCGCATTATTCGGCAGATACGGTTTTACGTTCAACAATTACGAAAGCCGCCGCGGTGTTATCGCACATCCGATGACGATGATGTGTTGTATTGACGAGGCAAACGCAAACCTCTGGAAATTTGCAAAAAACAAATTCAAGCAGTGCATAAGCTCCTACAATATGAGCTTTGAGATCTTCCCCAGATGGATGGAGCTTGAAGGCTTCTATGCAACAGAAGAACGTCCGGGCGATTATGCAGGTCATATTGACTACGTTGCAAACTACGGCTGCGACACACCTAACTCGACACAGATACCGTTCTGGGCAAAGGGCAGCGGCGTAAATTTTGAAACAGTAAACAACACGCACAAAAAGATCTGCGGTTCGATCGAAAGACGAGAATACAGCGCTAACATCGGTCAGGAAATTTTCGATACCGACCTCAACAAAAAGCTGATCTATACAGGTTCCGAATGGATCGACTTTCTCGGCAACAAAGCAGACTAAATAAATTTAAAGCCTCTCTTTCGAGAGGCTTTTGTTAAAATAAAAAAAATGCAGAAATACCTGCTCGGAAAAACCGAACAGGTATTTTTTTATTATATGGTTGATTTTATCAGATAATGATCTCGCCGTCGAAAATCTTGTCGGCATTACCGGTCATGAAAATAGTTTCATCGGTATATTTGATCTTAAGATCGCCGCCGATAAGTTTAACGGTGATCTCATCGCCCTTACGGCAGAAGCCGTTTTCACAAGCCGCAACGACAGCCGCGCAAGCGCCTGTGCCGCAAGCCCATGTTTCACCGCAACCGCGTTCCCAAACACGCATTTTAAGAGTTTTTTCGTCAATGATCTGAACGAACTCTGTGTTGATGCGTTCGGGGAATTTCTCGTAATTTTCGAACTGCGGACCTATGTTTTCAATATTGAGTTTATCAACATTCTTAACAAATACTACGCAGTGCGGATTTCCGAGACCTACGCAGGTGATATTGTAGTTTTCGTCGCCGATATTAACGAGACGGTCAACCACTTCGTCACCGCTGAAGTTTACGGGGATCTCTGAAGGACGGAGATATGCTTTACCCATGTCAACACGGGCAGAGTCAACTTCTTTGTTATGAATAAAGAGACGGAGTTTTTTGATGCCGCTGAGGGTTTCGATGGTGATATCTTTCTTATCGCCGATCATGCCGTTATCGTAAAGATATTTACCTACGCAACGGATAGCATTGCCGAACATCCTGCCCTCGCTGCCGTCTTTGTTGAACATACGAACCTTTGCATCAGCTTTATCGGACGGGCAGATAAGAACAACGCCGTCGCCGCCGATACCGGTATGTCTGTCGGAATAACGGACTGCAAGGCCTTCGGGATTATCGATCTTCTGATCGAAGCAGTTAAAGTAGATATAGTCGTTACCGCTGCCGGTCATCTTTGTAAAGCGAAGTTTTGTACGCTCTGTACGCATTCTGTTAATATCAACGAGTTCAACAGAGCCTTCCGTATATTTACTTCTGAGGCTGAGCGCAAGAGCATTTGCGGTATCGATAGAAGTAAGGCACGGAATAGAACGTTCAACGGTCTTTCTTCTGATCTTAACGCTGTCTCTTGAGGGGATTCTACCCTTGGAAGATGTGGAGATAACGTAATTGATCTTACCGCTTTCGAGGAGAGTGAGGGTATTTTCGTCGCCCTCGTGGATCTTATCAACAACGGTTACGGGGATACCGACCTTGCTGATGATGTTTGCGGTGCCGCGTGTAGCGTAAATTGAGAAGCCGAGTTCGCTGTAACGTTTTGCAAGGTCTGCAACTTCGGGCTTATCGCTGTCTCGAACGGTGATCATAACGCCGCCGGATTTCTTCATCTTGTAACCTGCGGCAATGAGGCCCTTATAAAGAGCTTCTTCCATAGTGCCTGCAATACCGAGAACTTCACCGGTACTCTTCATTTCGGGACCGAGGTGGTTGTCAACGTCGGTAAGTTTTTCAAAAGAGAAGATGGGAACTTTTACCGCAACGTACGGAGAATTGGGATAGAGGCCTGTACCGAAGCCCATATCGGCAAGCTTCTCGCCGAGCATAGCTCTTGTTGCGAGATCTACCATCGGAACGCCTGTAACCTTTGTGATGTACGGAACGGTTCTTGAAGAACGGGGGTTAACTTCGATAACATAAAGATCGTTATCGTAAATAAGATACTGGATATTGATAAGGCCTCTGGTGTTGAGGTCAACAGCGAGCTGTTTTGATGCGGAGATGATCTTTTCGGTGAGTTCGTCGGAAACGTTCCATGCAGGATAAACAGCGATGGAGTCGCCCGAGTGAACGCCTGTTCTTTCGATATGTTCCATAATACCGGGGATAAGGATATCTTCGCCGTCGCAAACAGCGTCAACTTCGATCTCGATACCCATGAGGTATTTATCGATAAGAACGGGGTTTTCGATATTCTGTGCAAGGATGATCTGCATATATTCGCGAATATCGCTTTCGTTGAACGCAATGATCATGTTCTGACCGCCGAGAACGTAAGAAGGACGCAAGAGAACGGGATAACCGACTTTCTGCGCAACTGCAAGGGCTTCTTCGGTGGTCATAACGGTGTCGCCGATAGGACGTTTGATATGATATTTTTCGAGGAGAGCATCGAAACGTTCTCTGTCTTCTGCGGCGTCAATGCTGTCTGCAGGAGTACCGAGAATGTTAACACCCATTTTATCGAGGAATTTAGTAAGTTTGATAGCGGTCTGTCCGCCGAATGCAACGACAGCGCCGAACGGTTTTTCGGTTTCGATAACATTCTTTACATCTTCGGGTGTAAGCGGCTCAAAATAGAGTCTGTCTGCGGTATCGAAGTCTGTGGAAACGGTTTCGGGGTTATTGTTAACGATAACTACTTCGTAACCGAGACGTTTAAGAGAACGGCAGCAGTGAACGGAAGCGTAGTCGAACTCAATACCCTGACCTATACGGATAGGACCTGCGCCGAAGACGATAACGGTCTTTTTATCGGACGAATGCTCGTTTTTGAACTGAAGCGCTTCGTTGTCGTTATCGTAGGTTGAATAGAAATACGGAGTTTCAGCAGAGAATTCCGCAGCACAGGTATCAACCATTTTGAATACGGCAGAACGGTGATTTTCGATCTTTTTACCTGTAAAAGATTCGATAACAGCGTCGGGATAACCGAGTTTTTTAGCTTCGAGATATTTTTCGTCGTCGATACCGTCAGCGAGAGAAGCCTCGAATTTAGCGAGTTTGAGGAATTTATTAAGGAACCATCTGTCGATCTTTGTTATATCGTAGATCTCGTCAACGGAAACGCCGCGTTTGAGAGCCTGGAAGACAACAAAGAGACGTTCGTCATCGCAATTATGAAGTCTTGCACGGATCTCGTCATCAGAAAGAGCGGCATGTTTGGGAGAGTTAAGGCTGGAAAGAGAGATCTCAGCGCCGCGAACAGCTTTCATGATAGCCTGTTCAAAAGAGGTGCCGATAGCCATAACTTCGCCTGTAGCCTTCATCTGAGTGCCGAGTGTACGTTTAGCATAAACGAATTTATCGAAGGGCCATTTCGGGAGTTTTACAACGATATAGTCGATAGTCGGTTCGAAGCAAGCGGAGGTCTTCTTTGTGATAGCGTTGGGGATCTCGTCGAGGTTGTAGCCGACTGCTATCTTGGACGCAACCTTTGCGATGGGATAACCGGTTGCTTTTGAAGCGAGCGCGGAAGAACGTGAAACACGGGGGTTAACTTCGATTACGGCATATTCGAAGCTGTTGGGGTTAAGTGCGAACTGAACATTACAGCCGCCGTTTACTTTAAGTTCATTAACGATGCTGAGAGCCGCAGTTTTAAGCATCATAAATTCTTTTGTACCGAGAGTTACGGCAGGAGCGACAACGATACTGTCGCCGGTATGAACGCCTACGGGGTCAACGTTTTCCATGCTGCAGACGGTAATTACGCTGCCTGCAGAGTCTCTGATGACTTCGAATTCGATCTCTTTCCAACCGGATACGCATTTTTCAACGAGGATCTGAGTGATCGGAGAAAGACGGAGACCGTTTGTTGCGATCTCACGGAGCTGAGGTTCATCGTAAGCAATGCCGCCGCCTGTACCGCCGAGGGTAAATGCGGGACGAATGATAAGCGGATAACCGATCTCGCCTGCAAAATCAACGGCAGATTCAAGATCGTTTACGACTTTGGAAGGGATACAGGGCTGACCGATCTTGAGCATTGTATCTTTAAAAAGCTGTCTGTCTTCAGCTTTATCGATAGTTTCGGGATCTGCGCCGAGGAGACGAACGCCCATTTTATCGAGGAAGCCCTCTTTTGCGAGCTGCATGGAGAGGGTAAGACCTGTCTGACCGCCGAGGGTGGAAAGAAGGGAGTCGGGACGTTCTTTTTCAATAATTCTTTTAATAACGGGAAGAGTGAGAGGTTCGATGTAGATCCTGTCTGCCATTTCCTTATCGGTCATGATAGTAGCAGGGTTGGAGTTTACGAGAACGACTTCAATGCCTTCTTCACGGAGAGCACGGCAAGCCTGTGTGCCTGCGTAGTCAAATTCTGCCGCCTGACCGATAACTATCGGACCGGAACCTATAACAAGAGTCTTTTTTATTGATCTGTCGAGAGGCATTTATCTCACCATCGCTTTCTTAATATTTTCTGCAAAAATCTTGAAGAGGAAGCCTGTGTCGTTGGGGCCTGCGAGCGTTTCCGCCTTGAACTGAACGGAGAAGACGGGCTTGTCCGTAAAAGCTATACCTGCGCAGGTGTTGTCGTTAAGATTTCTGTATATCATTTTAACATTGGACGGAAGCTTTTGAGCATCAACGGCATAGCCGTGGTTTTGAGAAGTGATATGGGTCTTGCTTGTTTCGGTATTCATAACGGGATGGTTTGCACCGCGATGACCGTATTTGAGCTTGAATGTTTCACAGCCGCCCGCAAGAGCGATGATCTGATGCCCGAGGCCGACACCGAACATTGCTTTGCCGCTTTCAAGAAGCTTTTTGACCTCTGCAATTATCGAAGTGTTTTCCGTGGGATCGCCGGGGCCTTCGGAAAGCATGATACCGTCGGGAGAAAGGGCGAGCACATCTTCGGCAGATGTAAATGCGGGAACAACGGTTACGTTAAGACCGAGAGCATTGAGCTCTTTTACTGCATTGCCGACGGAACCGAGATCGTAAACGACAACGGAGCCTGTTGCATTTGCCGCATTGTAAACGGTTTTTTCCGAGCATGTTGTTTGTTTTACAGCATCGGTAACCTTGTAATTTTTAAGCTCGTTAAGATCACATTCGGGGGTTTTGGATATCTTTGCGTTCATTATACCGTTTTCACGGATGATTCGGGTGAGCGCACGGGTGTCGATATCGCAAATACCGATAATATTGTTATTGCGCATAAAGGTGACGATATCGCCTTCGCATCTGAAATTTGAGGGTTCTTCGCAGTATTCGCGGACAATATATGCTTTGAGTTTGGGAGAAGATGCTCCTATCTCCTCAGGGATAATACCGTAATTGCCGATAAGGGGGAATGTCTGAGCTACGATCTGACCGCAGTTGCAGGGATCGGTAAGAGTTTCGGTATAGCCAATAACGCCGGTAGTGAAAACGAGTTCGCCGACAGTTTCGCCGGAAGCGCCGAAGGATCTGCCTTCGAATACGGTTCCGTTTTCAAGAATCAAGTAAATTCTGTCCATATCTATATCCTCTCAATTTATGTAAAATCAAAACAAAAAACGATTGAAGGGTCACAATACCCTACATTATATTATACAACATAATTCGCCGGGTGTAAAGCCGATTATATGGATTTTTTTTGTCGTAAAAATAAACTTTGAAATTTTCACATGCTAAACAAGAAAAATCCTCTTTTTTCGGGCATAAAAAAACACGTTTACCGGGGCGTGACAGATAGCCACACAACCGACAAACGCCCTTTTCTAACTTTATATTATATATAATTTTACATCATTTGTCAATAATTATTTTTTTAATTTTTTTCAACATTGATAATTCCGATCTTTTCGGGCAAACTATAAAAGCGGCAAGACCGAATATAAAAAAAGAAAGGAATCAAATAAGATGACCGATATACACTGTTCAGTTACCCAATGTGCACACAACAAGGAGCATTGCTGTTGTCTTGAGAACGTAAAAGTAGGCGGCGAGGAGGCAAACACAACAGACGGCACACGCTGCGACAGCTTTATCAGGGAGCACGCAACGATGTCTCTCGGTGAAAACATTTGCCACTGCACGCTTATCGACTGTGAAGCCGAAAATTGCAGATACAACTGCGAAGGCGAATGCAATGCGGACTCTGTAGAGATCTGCGGTGAAAAATCATGTAAATGCGGCGAAACATGCTGCGCAACGTTCAAAAAGTAAAACAGCAACAAAAAATACGGCGGAGAAAAAATCTGCCGTATTTTCTGTTTTTATAAGATATTTTAATTTAAATGCTTATTTGCCTTTAGAAAAGACGTGTTTTCCGATCTGTGTATAGATAGGCAGAGTGCGGATCCAGGCATTCGTTGCGGTTGACGGATTATAATAATAGATGCAGCCGCCGGTGGGGTCCCAGCCGTTGAGAGCGTCGCGCGCAGCCTTGTAAGCGGAATCGGCAATAGGCTGATCGTACTGTCCGTCAACAAGCGCCGTAAAAGCGCCGTTCTGATAGATGACGCCTGCGATCGTATTCGGGAAAGACGGATGATCTACCCTGTTTAAAACGACTGCACCGACAGCGACCTGACCCTTATACGGTTCGCCCCGTGCCTCTGCGGAAATTATCCTGGCAAGGAGATAAACATTGTTCGAAGTATTGGAGGACGATGAAGAAGAAGACGAAGATATTCCCATAGCCGCAAGGGTTTGAGGGCCTGCGATGCCGTCTGCGGTCAAACCGTTTTTACGCTGAAAATAAGTGACGGCTTTCTTTGTTTGAGTACCGTAGATCCCGTCTATCTCGCCGTCGTAATAGCCCCATGAAGAAAGTTTTTTCTGTATTTTCCGAACCTCTTCGCCGCGTGAACCGTATTTCGAAAGGACATCCGACGCATCGTTCGGAGCATCCGTAAAAAAGATCGGACTGACTGCTGCGGACACAAAAATAAAAGCAAGAACAATAACGACCGATATTCTCAGATATTTTTTCAAAAATCAAGCTTTCCTTTCCGAGTTTAAATTTTCTTTCCATATTATTTCCCACAAAAAAAATTTTATTAGTCTTCCATGCTTGATTTTTAACAAAAAATATAGTATAATAAATATGTATAAAAAAATATATCAATTTACATACAACGACCAGACGTTTAAAAGAGGGAGGAGCTTTCCGAAAAAAGAAAGCATACAAGAGAATGGCAATAAAAGACGATATTTTATCTCTCAGAAAAAAAATTCTTGATGACGAATATTCTCATTTAAATAAAGAACAGCGTGAGGCGGTCTTTTCGAATGACGGGCCTCTTCTTATCCTTGCAGGAGCAGGAAGCGGAAAAACGACTGCCGTTATAAGCAAGATCGGCTATCTTATCCGTTACGGCAACACTTATAATTCAACAGAAGCCAAAGGAACGGCAGATGATCTTGAATATTTAAAAGAATGTTTAACAAAGAAAGAAAAACGTACGGAACAAAGATATCTTGATCTCATGGCGGTCGAGCCGATCAATGCATACAATCTTCTGGCTATAACCTTCACGAACAAAGCTGCGGGGGAAATGCGTGAGCGACTTGAAAGACAGTACAACATCAAGGGTGACAAACTTTGGGCTTTAACGTTTCACTCTCTTTGCGTAAGGATCCTTCGCCGTTTCGCAGACAGGATAGGTTATCAGTCAAACTTTACCATTTATGACGACACCGACAGTCATAAGCTTATCGATTCGATCATAAAGAAGCACAATCTCAGCGAAAATTACAATTCTAAGATCATTTCCAAGATAATTTCAGCCGCAAAATGTAAATTTGTCTCCGCCGCAGAATACGTTCATGAAAGCAGAGATCTTCAGCAGACCCCGATGATCTACAAAGAATATCAGGCAGAGCTGAAAAAAGCGAATGCGTTCGACTTTGACGATCTTATTTTCATGACGGTAAAGCTTCTTTCCACAAACGAAGAGGTAAAAAAGACGATCAACAACCGTTTCAGATATATCCTTGTTGACGAATATCAGGACACAAACCCGTTGCAGTACCGTCTTGTTTCTCTTCTTGCTCCGACAGGCAAGATATGCGTTGTCGGCGATGATGACCAGAGTATTTACCGTTTTATGGGTGCATCGATTGAAAACATTCTCAGTTTTGAAAGACAGTTTACGGATGCGAAAGTAGTACGTCTCGAACAGAACTACCGTTCGACCCAAACCATACTTGATGCGGCAAATGCCGTTATCGCAAACAACGAAGGAAGAAAAGGCAAACGTCTCTGGACCGATCAGGGACCCGGTAAGCCCATCACCGTAAACCAGCTTTTCACACAGTCCGAAGAGGGCGCATATATCTGCAGCAGCATTATGAGCGGCAAGGGCACGCACGGATTCAAGAACAACGATTTCTGTATTCTTTACAGAACGAATGCGCAGTCAAACGCCATAGAACACTCATTGAGAATGAACGGCATCCCCTACCGTGTTTTCGGCGGTCAGCCGTTCTTCAAAAGAAAAGAGATACAGGATATTCTCGCATATCTTAACGTTATCTGCAATCCGTACGACAGAACACGTCTTCTCCGTATAATCAACGAGCCGAAAAGAGGCATCGGAGACACGACGCTCGACAAGATAAATTCTATTTGCGAAGCGAACGGACTTAATTTCTTTGATGTTATAAGCAACGCATCATTATACCCCGACCTTCACCGTTCGGCTGAAAAGCTTACGGATTTTGCACGAACTATCCGCACGCTTTCGGAAAAGTCAAAAGAGCTTCTCCCTTCTCAGTTATTTACGGAGTTGCTTTCAACGATCAGATACGATCAGGCATTAAGAAGCCAATACGATATAACAGAAGCCGTTTCACGAATAGAAAACGTTCACGAGCTTCAGAACAACATTGTTGAATACGAAAAATCCGCAGAAGAACCGACGCTTCTGGGTTATCTTGAACAGACAGCTCTCGTAAGCTCTGTTGACAATCTTGACGAAAACGAACCTGCCGTAACACTGATGACCATGCACTGCGCAAAGGGTCTGGAATTTGACGTTGTTTTCCTTGCAGGCTTCGAAGAAGGCATTTTCCCCTCATCAATGTCTGTAAACGAGCCCGGCGGAATAGAAGAAGAAAGACGTCTTTGCTACGTTGCCATTACAAGAGCAAGAAAACAGCTTTACATAACAAGCGTACGCTCAAGAATGCTTTACGGAACGCCGCGTCCCGCAGTTCCTTCACGTTTCTTAAAGGAAATACCGCAGGAGCTCATCACGGAAGTTCAGCATATTCAGCAGGAAAAGCCAACCCCCATACGTCAGCCGAAGCCGATATACGAAAGAGCAATCTTTACGAACTCTGTCGGCGTTATACCTCAGCAAAAGAGCGAGAAAACAGGTACTTACAAAGTCGGTCAGAAGGTAAAACACAAGGTATTCGGCGAAGGCATCATTTTAGGAGTGACCGAAATGTCTTCCGACAGTCTTATCGAAGTTGAATTTACAACAGCCGGCAAGAAAAAACTCATGGCAAACTTTGCAAAACTCACTATAATAGAATAACAAAAATACCGCTCACGGATTTTCGTGAGCGGTTTTCGTTTTAATAAAATTATTTCAGGCCGCAAGCCCCATACAATTCCTCAATGCAGGGAGATTTATACTGAATGTATTTATCGATATCATCGGGAAACAGCTGAGCAGCTGTTTGCTTGACAGATCCGTATTTTTTGACCGCATCGGGATTGCTTCTTAAAAAATCCCTGAACACAAGATGACGATGTAATTCCTCGGAATTTTTCGGGCAAACATATAAATGATGATTTTGCAAATACGGTTTATCGGAATATTTAAAAGCTTCCCTGCCTTTGATCCCAAGATCTCCCTCATGGATATATCCGATCTCATTTAATTTTTCAACAACATTATCAAAAACCGAATAATTTTCAATAATTATATCGATATCAATACAGGGTTTTGCGGAAAGGCCCTCAACAGAAGTACTGCCTACATGCTCAATTCCGACGATCAGACCGCAAAGAGCGCTTTCAAGCTCTTTCTTTATTTTTTCAAAATCGGATCTCCATGCCGGATCATATGGAACAACCGTAACTTTTGCTGTTTTCATCTTTTAAGATCCTTTATATTTTATCATAACCGAACCGCCCACAGTATTTCCGCGGGCGGTAAGATTTATATATGATTTATCAATCGTAAATTTTAACAGATATGGGGCCGATAAGACCGGACACAGCATCCTTGGGATAGTTGGAATACGGAGACGGGTTATCGGAATACTGGTTGCAGAGAGTGTTTGCGACCTCGACGGTTATGCGGTTATTTGCGCCGTCAAAGAGGAATTCCGTAATATCGAATTCAAACGGAGGAACGCAGGACATCGCAACACAATCGCCGTTTACTGTAACCTTGCAGGAGCAAGCGACGGTTCCGAGATCGAGGAGATATTTTTTGCCGTTTTCCTTTTTGATGTCAATGAGCTTTTCGTAAACGAATTTACCGGAATAGCTTTCAAGACCGCCGAGTTTTGAGGTATCGCCGAGAGCAATAACGCCCTTTCCGCATGTTTCCCTGATAGGTTCGGGGAGGATCGCACCGCCGACATAGCCCATAAACGGTTTGACGGTAAGAGACATGGAGCCGACGGATGTTAAAACATTGCCTACGGTTATGCGGTAAATATTAGCGCCGTATCTTTCGCCCGTTTTTTCGACGATCGCACCGCCGCCGTTGACGTTTGCAAACGTAACCTCACCGAATGTAACGACTTCGAGGCTTTCGACTGCGGGAGCGATATCGGACTTAACGGTAACTTCATCTTCAAATTTGTCGGTCGAGAATCTGATAAGAGATCTGTCGGCAAACCAGCTGTTCGTAAGCGGAAGACCGGTAGAGCCGCCCTGTTTTGCTTTATTTTTGAGGACGATATAGCCTCTGTATTCTTTATTTTCTTCGTTTACATACTCAACAGAGAGACGATGCACGCCTTTTTTGACCGAAACAGACGAGAGATCTCTGATAATAACGGCATCGATCATCAGAACGGAATGTTTGATGCCGCCTGTAAGGATCTCGATGTCGGTATCTTCGTCAAGGCTGAACTCGGATACGAAGACGGCTTTTTCGTTTGATCTTACGACGAGATTCCAGTCATAGACAAACTTTTTAAGACCGTGATAGCCCTGTTCATAGCACTGACCGGTAACGATGCCGTAACGGTCGTTGACGGTAACAGTCTCCTCGGTGCCGTCGGGAAGAACTTTCTTCCAGAGATCGTATTTTGCAACGGTCTGTTTTTTGCCGTTTATCTCGGGGAAACGTACTTCCGCACCGATAAAGTCTTCAACAACGGGAAGTCTGAAATCGCCCCAACGGTTATCAAGAGTGGGTGTAAGAGAGAAATCCCAGTCTCCGTCAATGTCGATCTTCTCGGTAATTTCGCCGAGTTCAACGTATTTTTCGGTAGCGGTGTCATCTGTTCTGTTGAAAACGATGAGATTATCTTCTTCAAAGGGAATGGAGATAAGAGTTTTGCCGTTCTTTTTACATGAATCGAGGAGAAGGCGTTTGCTTCCGTCCGCAAACCAGAGTTCTACAGTTCCGTCACAGTCAAAAGCGCAAACGGTGCCTTTTTTGGTGTTACGGATAAAGTAAACATCGATATCGCCGTCATGTCTGTGAAGGACATTTGCGCGGCTGCCGTCAAGCGTCATAAAGTCACGGTCTGTATTTTTATTTACGGCAACGAGCATTTCAACATTGTCATTAACAAGGATAGCGTTGACCTCATCGGGAAGAGTATCGCCGATAACGTCTGTATACTGCGGAACATCGCCGAGAATTATGAGATTACCGCCGAGGTCTGCGAATTTCTTGAGCTTCGCAAGAGTTTCGTGACGCATACAGTCAACGTTAACAACAACGATAGTCTTATATTTTTCGCCCGCAACACACATCTTGCCGTCGTTGATCTCAGATGCGAGAATAGACTGAAAATCGATAAAGTCAAAGTCGATACCGTTTTCAAAGAGGTCTTTTGCGGCGGCGAAGGTAGATTTGACCGCTTTATCGGCATTTATATTAACATCGCACGCACTTACCGGATAGAAAAGAGCGACATCGCAAACGTGGGTGCCTCTTGTTAAAAGATAAGAAAGACGTTCATAATAGCCATAGAAGCTCTTTGCGTGATCCCAATACGGCATTCTGAAATGGAAATCGGGGGGAGCCCATTCCCAGAAACCGCCGTATGTTGAATAATAAAGACCGTGCATACAGAGCAGATTCATGCCGTAAATAAAGTTATCGCCTGTGGGAGCTCGGAGGCTTGCAAGAGATGTTCCCCAACCTGAGCTGTGATAGCCCTCAAGCCACGTTCTTTCACGTCCGTAAAGATGAGCGATAGAGCTTGAAACCTTATCTTTAATAATGTTAGCGGCGCGGAACGGAGTGTCGTTACCGGGAGCTGTAAACCAACGGACGGTACGGAAATAGTCGCCGTATTCTCCGGGAGAAAGACCTCTGGAGCACTGGTCGCAACCGTAAATAAGTCCACGGGAAGCATGGAAATCATAGATAGGCTTGAAATAGCCCTCCTCGGTCATGCCTGTTTTAACATCACAGTAGTCGAGGCGAGTTTTTACGCATTCGGGGGTCTCAACGAAAAGTTCAAAGAGAAGAGGAACGATATCATAGCCCTTTTCTTCTTCGATCTTTGCTCTGAGAGAGTCGGACCAGATGCGCTGGGTGTTGCAACCGGGCATAAATTCGTCCTGGAAGCAGTAGTTGAGAGCATCACGAACGTCTTCATCGAGATTTTCTTCAAAATATTCAAAGAAGACCTTGGCGAGAAGCTTGCCTGCTTCGGGATCGAGAACATTTATAGATCTCGGATTTACTTTTCTTGTTACAACGCAGACGGTGCCGTCCTGCTCTGCCTTGAAAGAAGCGGTCACGGGATCCCAACTGCCGTCGGAATAAACGACAGCGGCGGAAAGGAAGCCTTCGTGAGCTTCGAATTTATATTCTTCGCCTGCTTTGATCTCTGTTTTTTCGCAGAAAAGCTCTTCGGCGCAGAGTTTTGCATCGAGAGCGACTTTATCGACAAAAAATCCGTTGCCGATCCAGCCGAGCGTATAGTCGCTGATGCCGACGCCCATGCCGAGAGATTTTGCTTTACGGAAAACTTTATTGACGATAGTCCACCATTCATCCGTAAAAGCAGGGGGATCGCACTCTACGGATTTGCCGAAGCCGCCGCCTGCTTTAGTCGGATCCTGTTCGGGACAATGGTGCATAAAGTTGATCTGAACGCCCGAAACGCCGTTTTCGGCAAGCTTATCAAGCTGCCATGCTATTCGGTCGCTGTCAAGTTTTCCGCCGTTCCACCAATAAAAAGGTACGTTGCCGTAACCTTTCGGCGGAGTTATAAAATCAGTATATTTCATAGCTGAACTCTCCAATTTTAATTTCATTTTATTTATCTTATCATGTAAAAAAGTATTTGTCAAGATTTTTTTCAAAGACGTGTACGTTTCCAATAATTATTCATTTTCCAATAATTATCGTACGTTACCTCTTTTCCCAAAAAATCGGGAACAACGAATTTTTCGGCAGCTTCGACCGACTCAAATTCGACCTCGGCATACATAAATTCGGTTTCTGTCCCCTCATCGACGAGCGAACATTCAAGAACAAGTCCATCGGGTAACGAGTAACAGCGTTTAAGCTTTTTTATCGGCTCTTTCTCTGCAATTCGGCAAAGACCGTCAAACTGCTCTTTTGTTACGGACGTTTCTATCTCTTCTCGGCAAAGTTCGCCCGAGCCCTTGACCGTTAGACGATAAGTTTCTTTATCCCCGACTTTTTTGCTTCTTGCGCGAACGGTCGGCATGACGGAGATGTAAAGCTGAAGCATTTCACACTCGGATTCGAGCGGAAGTGATTCAGGGAAGCGGTCTATTAAAAATTTGCGTTCGATCTCCATAAATTTCAACTCCTTTTGCTGTCTCGCTTGACAGAGAGACATGTTTCTGTTATAATTTCAATATAAATAATTTTATTGTAGAAAAACGGTGAGAAAATGGTCAATTTCGGTAATGACTGGGATGAAGTTTTATCGGGCGAGTTTGAAAAAGAATATTATCTGAAGCTGCGTGCTTTTCTGAAAAACGAATATTCGACCCGAACGATCTATCCCGATATGTATGACATATTCAACGCTTTAAAATTAACATCTTACAAAAACGTTCGTGCTGTAATTCTCGGGCAGGACCCGTATCACGGACCGGGGCAGGCTCACGGACTTTGTTTTTCCGTTAAAAAAGGAATACAGCCGCCGCCGTCGCTCGTTAACATATATAAAGAACTCAATTCGGACCTCGGCATACCTGTTCCCGAACACGGCGAACTCACTTCCTGGGCGAAAAACGGCGTGCTGATGTTAAACACCGTACTTACAGTCAGAGCAGGCATGGCAAACAGTCACAGAAACATGGGCTGGGAGACTTTCACCGACACGGTTATCGGTCATCTGAACGAAAGAAAAGAGCCGATGGTATTTTTCCTTTGGGGAACGCCCGCAAAGCAGAAAGCAAAGCTCATCACAAACCCGAACCATCTCATTTTACAGACGGTTCACCCCTCTCCTCTTTCCGCATACGGAGGATTTTTCGGATGCAGACATTTTTCGAAATGCAACGAATTTCTTATTTCAAGAGGACAACAGCCGATCGATTGGCAAATTGAATGATCTCACCATTCGAATGATTCAACGGTATTTTTCGGAGGCAGAGAGCCGTCCTCTGTGATGACATATTTTTCGATCTCGCAAAGAAGTTTGTAAAACGGACCGCATACCTTGAACTTCTCGGAAATTTCGGCAACGATATCCGCTGAAAAGAATGATTCGTGAGGCAATATCGGAGAAGAAATGAAGAAATTTTTCATTTCGTACCACGAACGAAGTCCCTTTTCTTCGGCAAGTTCGGTAAAGCCCGCAGGAAAACGTTTATATCTGTCACCGACGACAAGCATACCGCTTTCAGTTATCGGGTCTACTGCTTCGGCGAAGGTTTCGGGGGAATCGGTTATAAATTTACGCAGAGCCATCATGGTTTTCGGCGAAGAATCGTAAGCACCCATACCGTAACGGCAGCCGTCCCTCATAATTTCCGCAAAGAAAGCAGGGCCTTCGAGATTGTTTTGCGTAGGTCTGCGAAAAACGATCCACGCGCTGTCCCGATAAAGCGACTTATCTTTTGTAAAACGTGAATCACGGTAGATACGTGAAAGACATCTTGCAGGCTCGGTTATGAAATCGGGATCAATTTCTCTGACGGTGGGCGTCAAATCTTCCACAAGATCCATAAAAGGCTGACGCACGAACTGTTTATAGTCTTCTCTGTGCGCTTCGTACCACACTTTTGAGTTATTCGCTCTGACATTATGAAGATATTCTATAGTTTTAGGTGAAAATCCTTTAAATTGCATCAAAACAACTTCCTTAGCTGAAATATACTGATATTATATACTTTTACGCAGACTTTGTCAAGACAAAAAAGAACGGAAAAACATTATGAACGACATAAGAAACATTGCGCTCGTGGCACACGTTGACGCAGGGAAAACGACTCTCACGGAGAGGCTTTTGTTTGAAAGCGGAGCAATAAGGTCTCAGGGGAGCGTAGACAAGGGAACGACAAAAACAGACGATCTTGCGGTTGAAAAGAAGCGTGGGATATCTGTCCGTTCGGCATTAACATCGATAAATATCGACGGCACGACCGTAAACATAATCGATACTCCGGGACACGCTGATTTCATATCGCAGGTCGAACGCGCCTTTTTTGCGGTTGACGGAGTTGTGGTTCTGGTATCGGCGGTTGACGGAGTTCAGACGAATACGGAGATCATTCTCGAAACGGTAAAGCGTCTTAAAAAGCCGTGCATGATCTTTATAAATAAAACGGACAGAGATATTGCAGACGAAGACCGTGTTTTCGAACAGATCAAGGACATATTTCCGCAGGCATCAAAGCGTTCGGACATATTCGAAGACCTCGCATCTCTTGATGAGGAATGCCTTGAAGCTTTTTTGGCGGGAGAAGAGCCCGACAGTGAAACGCTTGACAAAAAGATAAAGGAATACGTTAAAAAAAGCGAGATAGCCCCTGTTTTTTCGGGAAGCGCCGTGACCGGCAAGGGCGTCAAAGAGCTGCTTTGTGCGATCGTTAAATACTTACCGGAGCCCGAAAGCGAAGGCGGCGAGCTTTGCGGCTTTGTTTATGCGGTAAGTCATGATAAAGCTTACGGCAGAGTTGCGTATGTTCGTATTTTTTCCGGTTCTCTTGCCGTCCGCCGATCGATAGAGATCAACGGTGAAGAGTTCAAGATAAGCATGATAAAAAAATCCGTTCTCGGCAAAATGACGGATATTCAGAGTTTAACATCGGGCGAAGTCGGCGCTGTGTACGGTCTTTCGGGAGCAAAAACGGGAGACATTATCGGCGGCAGAGAAAAGCTTCCCGAAGGAATATCCGAAAACGGCATGGGACAGGCGCTTCTGATGACAACGGTAAGAGCAACGGACGGAACGGATGTTTTGAAATTAAAGGACGCATTAAGCGAGCTTACAGCGGAAGAACCGCTTATGGATCTCATATGGGAGCCGCTTTCAAAGAGCCTTAACATAAAGGTATTCGGCAGTATTCAGACGGAAATTCTGGAAGAGATAATTTTCGAGCGTTTCGGAATAAAAGTCGAGTTCGGAGCACCCGTTGTAATATACAAAGAAACTCCGTCGGCTCAGGGTTTCGGATTTGACGCATACACGATGCCAAAGCCGTGCTGGGCAGTCTTAAAATTCAAGATCACGCCTCTTGAAAGAGGCAGCGGAGTTGTTTACAAATGTTCAACGCCGCCGAACAGACTTTCTTACAGATACAGAAAGCAGGTTGAAGAATCGATAAAAGCATCAATAGCGCAAGGACCGAGAGGCTGGGAAGTTACGGACATGGAGATCGACCTTGTTGACGGGGAAGATCACCCGATACACACACATCCGCTTGATTTCACGGTTGCAACCCCTCTCGCATTGGCAGACGGATTCAGAAACACAAAAACGACGCTTTTGGAACCGTATCTTCACGTTCGCTTTACGGCATCCGCAGACCATTACGGAAGACTGCTGTCGGACATAATCCGAATGAGAGGCGAGGTCGGCGAGCCTGTGAGAAGAAAAGACACTCTTTTTCTGGAAGCCGAGATACCCGTTGCGACATCGCTCGACTATCCCGTAACATTCGCATCGTTCACATCGGGCAAAGGTGTTATGTCGGCAACATTTTCGGGCTACAGAGAATGTCCCGAACCCGAAGGGAAAACGATGCCGAGAAGAGGCGTTGACCCTCTTGACCGTTCAAAATACATTCTTGCGGCAAGACATGCGCTTTCGGGAACGGTTTTTGAAGTACAATAAACCTTGACAAAGCGAAAAAATTATAATATAATAAAGTACTAATAAACAAAAAAACGGAGAAACAAAATGCCGTACAATTACAATAAAGCAGAGTTTTTGTGCAGTTATTTCGATGCGAGAGAGCTTCCTTTGGAGCGAAAGCCCGAGATCGTTTTCGTCGGACGTTCAAACGCAGGCAAAAGCTCAATGATAAACAAGCTTGTTAACCGCAAAAAATTTGCATACACAAGCTCAAAGCCCGGCAAAACCGCGGCGATAAACTACTTTTCAATAGACAACAGTATTTATATAGTTGACTTACCCGGTTACGGCTTTGCGCAGAAATCAAAGACCGAAAGAAAAGGCTGGGGAAGCCTTATAGAAACGTATTTCGAGCTTGGCAGAGATATGCGTCTTGTTGTTTTGCTCATTGATATCCGTCACGGTCCGACTGCTGACGACGAGATGATGTACGAATATCTGATGTCGAAAACCGTTCCTTTCTGCGTTGCGGCAACGAAATCGGACAAGGTCTCGAAGACTGCGGCGAAAGAAATGGTAGAAAAAATAAGCGAACAGTTCGGTGTTAACGCATTTTCATTTTCTTCCGAAACAGGAGAAGGCGTTGACACATTAAAAGCAATTATAGAAGATCTTACGGAGGCACAAGATGATTGAAACAGTAAACGGAAATCTTTGCGTTGATGGCGTAAAGGTCTCAGACATTACAGAGGAATTCGGAACGCCATGTTATATAATGTCCGAAAAGACGATAAGAGAAAACTGCCGTAAATATAAAAACGCTATCGAAAAATATTACGGAGGGAACGGTCTTCCGCTTTTTGCGTCGAAAGCTTTTTCCTGCATGGAGATATACAGAATAGTTGCAAGCGAAGGGCTCGGCACGGACGTTGTTTCCGGCGGAGAGCTTTACACTGCGCTCAAAGCAGGCTTTGACCCGAAGAAGATATATTTTCACGGCAATGCAAAGACAGAAAAAGAGCTTATAATGGCGATAGAAAGCGGTGTTGGACATATTGTTGTTGACAACATCGAAGAGCTCATGCTTCTCGACCGTCTCGCAGGAGAAAAGGGCAAGATTGCGAATATATCATTCAGAATCAAGCCGGGTGTTGAAGCGCACACGCATGATTTTGTCAAAACAGGGCAGATCGACTCCAAATTCGGCGTTGCCCTTGAAAACGGCGAAGCCTTTGAGATAATCAAGACGGCATCTGAGCTGAAAAATGTTAAAGTTGTCGGAGCGCACTGCCATATCGGTTCTCAGATATTTGACGAAGATCCGTTCATGCTTGCGGCGAAAGTCATGCTCGAATTCATGGCAAAGGTTAAAAATGAGCTTTCCGTTGAAATAAAAGAACTCAATCTCGGCGGCGGATTCGGCATAAGATACGTTGAAGGACAGAACCCGAAAGACTACGATGAATATATGCGAAAAGTTTCCGAGACAGTAAAGAGCGAAAGCGCAGCGCTCGGACTTGAAGTTCCGTATATTGTTGTTGAACCCGGCAGAAGCATCGTTGGTGCGGCAGGCATAACGGCATACAAGGTAATGTCCGTAAAAACGATAGAAAACATAAGAACATACGTTGCAATCGACGGCGGCATGACCGACAACCCCAGATATGCGCTTTACAAATCGGAATATGAAGCATGTATTGCAAACAAAGCGGACAAGCCCAAAGATTTCAAGGCGACGGTTGCAGGCAGATGCTGTGAAAGCGGCGACCTTATCGGCGAAAACATGATGATACAGAAGCCGGAAGCAGGCGATATTCTCGTTGTTTTTGCGACGGGCGCATACAACTACTCGATGGCATCGAATTACAACCGAGTTCCCCGTCTGCCCGTTGTTATGATAACAGACGGAAAGCCGAGAATTATCGTTAAAAGAGAAACATACGAAGATATAATAAGAAACGACATATAAGGAGACGAGAAAATGACTACCGAATACGTTAAAAAAGTTATTGCGGAAATGAAAGAGAAGCTCATTGCCGCAGGCAGACCCGCACTTGCGGAATCTTTTGAAAAATGTTATCCCAACACTATTGAAACAACTACAGAAATAAACGATGACGGCACCGCTTTTGTTTTTACGGGCGATATTCCTGCGATGTGGCTTCGAGATTCTTCGGCGCAGGTGCGTCATTATCTCTCGATAACAAAGCAGGACGAGCAGATGAGAAAGATCGTTGAAGGTCTTATCGCAAAGCAGGCGGAATGTATAATCAACGACCCGTATGCAAACGCTTTCAACAAAGAAGCAAACGGCAAATGCTGGGATGTTGACGATACTGAATTCAGAAATCTTTTGGCATGGGAACGTAAATACGAGATCGACTCTCTTTGCTACCCCGTTCAGCTTGCTTATCTGTACTGGAAGGCATCCGATTCCACCGCGCATTTCACGGAAAACTTCAAGACGGCATGTAAAAAGATCCTTGATGTTTTCAAGCTTGAGCAGAACCATGAAAACTCCAAATATTTCTTCAGAAGAAAGAACTGTCCTCCCTCCGACACTCTTCCCTGCGACGGAAAAGGAAATCCCGTTTCTTACACAGGCATGACCTGGTCGGGATTCAGACCGTCCGATGACGCTTGCAAATACGGTTATCTTGTACCTTCCAACATGTTCGCAGTCGTTATTCTCGGATATATTGAAGAAATTTTTGCAGACGATGCGGAAATGGCGGCTACCGCAAAAGAACTCAAAGAGCAGATCGACAAGGGCATCAAGGAATATGCGATCTACGATCACCCTGTTTACGGCAAGATCTACGCATACGAGACAGACGGCAACGGCAACTACAATCTTATGGACGATGCAAACGTACCGTCGCTGCTTTCCATCCCCTATCTCGGCTATGTTTCGGCTGACGATGGAATTTACCAGAACACACGTAAATTTATTCTCAGCAAAGAAAATCCGTACTACTACGAAGGTAAAGCGGCAAAAGGCATCGGAAGTCCGCACACTCCCGAAAATTATATCTGGCATATCAGCCTTTCCATGCAGGGTCTGACATCAACATGCGACAAAGAGAAAGAATATCTTCTCGATCTTTTCGAAAATACGACCGCAGGCACGGGCTTTATGCACGAGGGCTTTAATGTTGACGATCCGAACCAGTTCACACGTCCCTGGTTTGCATGGTCAAACTCTATATTCTCAGAATTTATCTTAAGCATATTTGACAAATAAACAGAAAGGATGACTTGTCAAATGACAGAACATATTTTTAAAATGAACTGTCCGGCAAAAGGCATCCCGACAAACGCGCTTCCGGACGGTGCATTTACAGGCAACGGCGACATAACAGTCGTTCTTTCGGGCGGGCCCGACAAAATACATCTCCACATAAACAAATCTGACTTCTGGAAAGCAGACGGCAGAGTTGAAAAAGATATGGTCGGCGGAATTGCGCCTCTCGGAATGGCTGAGATCCTTCTGCCTCAGCTTGCTTATGCGGAATATAATGTTGAACAGAATCTCGATAAAGCGTATATCAATTTGCAGCTCAAAGAAAAAGGCTTTGATGCAAATCTGAAAATAACGATTTGCGCAACGGCAAATATAATTCTTCTTGAGCTTGACAGAAGACATCCTGCTGTTTCGGCATCTATGTCTCTTATAGAGTTGGACGGATACGAATCGATCTCGTACAGCGGAGAAGTAAAAGATGCGACATATACCGTTAGAGGTTTTGACTACCCCGAATGCAGATTCCCGTGCTACGGCATCTGCGCCGAAAAGATGATATCAAGAAAAGTCGAAAACGGCAGAGAACGCATCGTTTGGGCAATAACAGCCTATACAAACCACGATACTGCGGCATATAAAAATCAGGCTATAGACACGATCCTTGATATTGATGAAAAAGATTGCAACAAGCTTCTTTCCGACCATGAGGAATGGTGGAAAGATTTCTGGGCAAAGAGCAGCGTTACTCTCTCCGACGAATTTCTTGAGCTTCATTGGTACGCAGGTCTTTACACCATGGCTTGCTGTGCAAGAAACAAAAAATTCCCTCCGGGTCTCTGGGGTTCGTATGTAACAAAAGACGGAATGGGCTGGCTCGGTGACTATCACCTCAACTATAACTACGAAGCGCCGTTCTATGCACTGACATCCTGCAACCACACAGAACTTCTGGAATGTTACATGCCGCCGATAAACGATTATCTGCCGACCGCAAAACGTTACGCAAAAGAATTTTTCGGAGTTCGCGGAGCTATATTCCCCGTTGGACTCGGTCCGCTCGGGCTTGAAACAGACGTACGTCCCAAAACAAAAGAGCACGGACATCTTTTCCACGGACAGAAGAGCAACGGTGCATATGCGGCAGTTATTCCGATGATGCACTGGTACGGAACGAGAGACACGGAATTTGCAAAACGCGAATATTACGATTTCCTTCTTTCCATTGCTGATTTCTGGGAAGATTACCTTGTTTTCGAGGACGGATGTTATCAGATATACAACGACTCTCTCAATGAGACATGTTGGTACTGCGGACCTGACGCTATGCCGAGCGGACATGATGATAAGAACCCGATCGTTTCGAATGCGCTTGTCAGAATGATAATGAAATTAGTTATCGACATTTCGAAAGAGCTCGGAAAGAATACAGACAGGATCCCGAAATGGCAGCATATTCTCGACAATATGGTTGAGCCGAAAACATTTGAAAGTAACGGCGAAAAAGTCCTCTGCGGCATTGACGGAAGCACCGAGCTGAGAGAGCTTGCACTTGAAAGTATGTTCCCTGCAGGCTCGATCGGAAAATATTCCACACCCGAGATTTATGAATATGCAAAAAATACACATAAACAGCTCGCTATATGGATGAGTGACAACCGTTTCTGCGGCTATTATCCGATGGCGGCAAGGCTTGAATATCCCGCAGAAGAAATCATCAAGCATATCAACGAGGTTATTGACGCACGAGGTCTTCCGAACGGTATGGTACGTTTCGGCGGAGGCGGTCTTGAAAACAGCGCATCGATCCCGATGACCGTAAACGAGATGATGCTTCAGAGCTACGAAGACATTATCAGACTTTTCCCCGTATGGAACAGAAATAATGATGCAAGTTTCAAGAATCTGAGAGCATACGGCGCATTCCTCATTTCCGCTTCTGTTAAAAACGGAGTTATCAGAGCAGAGATCGTCAGCGAAAAAGGCAGAAGCCTCACTGTTGAAAAGCCTGCGGACGGATATTTCCTTACGACAGGAGACGGCAGAAAGATCGCTCTTACCGAAAAATTCACGACAGTAAACACCAAAAAAGGCGAAAAACTCATAATTTCCGCAGAATAACAAAAGAAGCACTTATGGAAACAAGATCCATAAGTGCTTTTGATTTTAGTTATATGTATAGATATGTGAAAGTTCGGACGGAGGAGCGACGTTTATATTAACATCCTTGCCGACCGTTATTCCGTGAACGGAGAGGAAAGAGTTCATTGTTGACATTGCGGTATCGGGGGTGTTATTCTCTTTGCTCAGATGGGCAAGGAGGATATTTTCTGCGCCGCGGGAAACAAGGAGCGAAATAAATTCCGCAGACTGTTCGTTTGAAAGGTGTCCGTTCGGACCTGCGATCCTCTGTTTGAGATAATACGGATAAGGGCCCGTAAAAAGCATATTTTTATCGTGATTTGATTCCAGAACAACTGTTTTGCATCCGCAGATCTCATTTCTCATTTCGGGAGTTACTTCGCCTGCGTCGGTACAAACAGCGACGTCGCCGTATTTTGTTGCTATACGGTAGCCGACACATTCCGCACTGTCATGCGGAGAGCGGAAAGATGTTACCTCAAAGCAATCACGTCTTGCACACGCACCCGACGGCATATTACAGAAAAGAGAGTCGTCAACATCGGAATGTTCACTTAAAATGCCGTTCAGAGTGGCTTGATTTGAAATGATCGGGATTCGGAAATGCTTGCATATTGTTGACAAGCCCGAAATATGATCGGAATGCTCATGAGTAATAAAAACAGCCTCGACAGTAGAAAGAGAAAGCCCTACCGATTCAAGTGCTTTCTGCGTTTTACGTACGCCTCCGCCGGCATCGACAAGGATCACCCTGCCGTCGATGTCTATAGCCGTGCAGTTTGCGCTGCTTCCGCTGTAAAGAGTAAAAACACGGAGCATCAGCTTATTTTAGCTTCTGAAACAGGTGTATCCTGTTCATCATCGATCACTTTTACATTTGCGCCGAGAGACGTCAGCTTTTCGACGAGATTTTCATATCCGCGTTCTATAAAACGGACCTCGGATATTTCCGTAATACCGTCAGCGCTGAGAGCGGCGATAACAAGAGCTATACCTGCACGAAGATCCGCAGCGGTTACGGAAGCGCCCGTAAGCTTTTCAACGCCTTCTACGATGCAGACATTTCCGTCAACAGTCAGATTTGCGCCCATTCTGCGAAGCTCATCGACGTACTGGAATCTGTAAGCGAAGATAGTTTCGGTAATAATGGACGTACCCTTTGCTTTACAAAGGAGAGCCGCCATCTGAGACTGCATATCTGTCGGGAAGCCGGGGTAAGGAAGAGTTTTAACATTGACCTTGTTAATGGGTGTGTTTTCGTCACGGGAAACGATCACGTAATCGTCAAACTCCTCAATGGTAGCACCGGAAGCTTCGATCTTGGCGGAGATAGATTCGAGATGCTTGGGAATTACGTTTCTTATGGTAACACGTCCGCCTGCGGCAGCGGCAGCAGCCATAAAAGTTCCTGCTTCTATCTGGTCGGGAATGATCTCATAACGTCCGCCGTGAAGCTCGGAAACGCCTCTGATCTTGATAACATCGGTACCTGCGCCCTTGATCTGCGCACCCATGGCATTAAGGAAGTTTGCAATATCAACGATATGAGGCTCTTTGCCTGCGTTTTCGATGACGGTAAGACCGTCGGCAAGAACAGCGGCAAGCATGATATTGACGGTTGCGCCGACAGAGGGGAAATCGAGGTTCATGTCCGTGCCTTCGAGCTTTTCGGCATCGGCAATAACAATACCGTGTTCAATGGAGACCTTAGCACCCAAAGCCTCAAAGCCCTTGATATGATAGTCAATGGGACGTTCGACAAAAGAGCAACCGCCCGGAAGACCGACACGTGCATGACGGAATCTGCCGAGAAGAGCGCCTATGAGATAATAGGATGCACGGAGTCTTCTTACGGCGTCATAATCTGCAACGTAAGAAACAACATTTGTGCAATCGACACGGAGAGTTTTTTCATCGATATATGAGATGTCTGCACCCATATTTTCCATGATCTCGTAAAGCTCTCTTACGTCGTTTATATTGGGAACGTTTTCAATTATACAAACGCCTTTGACAAGAACAGTAGCGGGAATAATACCTACTACCGCATTTTTTCCCCCGCTCAGTGAGACTTCACCGTAAAGCGGCTTACCTCCGCTGATAACATATTTTTTCAAAATTGATAGCACCTCTTGATTTGTTTGAGTGTTGGTGTGTTTGTGTTATGAAATATGCGGAAGAGCATCAAAATACTCTTTTTTCTCTATATTGTAAAGTGCGAAATGTACGTGGTTGCCGGTACTGTTGCCTGTGCTTCCGACGTATGCGATGACCTGTCCCTGATAGACCTTGGAGCCCTTGCCCAATGATTTGACAAGACTGCTGCAATGTCCGTAATAAGAACGAATACCGTTACCGTGGTCGATCGCGAGATAGTTGCCGAGACCGTTCTTCTGATAGCCGTATTCAACAATAACGCCTGCGTCAGCCGCAAGTATTTTTGTACCGTACGGTGCTGCGATATCGGTACCTCTATGGAAATTCTCGACACCATTAAGTGTTCTTTTTCCAAAACCCGACGAAACATATCCGGCACCGTTTGCAAGGGGCCATATGAATTTACCTGAAGGAGCGATGGTTTTTGTTCCGACAAGGATCTGACGCGCGACAGCGTCTTTGACCTTTTTCTGAGAGACTTCGGCTCTGTGTGTTTCAACGCCGTTTACCTCTCGGACCTCTGCGGTGATCTCATAAATACCGTTAGAGCCTTGCTGTTTTGTCTGCGTGGTGCCCTCGTAAAGAGAATCGGTATATATGTATTTTGTTTCGTAAGGAATGACCTCTGAATATGTTACCTGATAAGATGTCTGAACTTTAAGTTCAACATACGGCTGACCGACAGTCAGAGTGTCACCTGTTGAAAGCTCGGAAATATTGCGATTGTTCAGAAGAGAAAGAACGGGAACGCTTATGCCGTATTTTTCTGCAATGCTTTCGGCTGTATCGTTCTTTGAAACTTTATGAGAAGACGGATCTTTCGATGTCTGGAACAGTTCCATAAGCTCGGAATAAGAGCGTTCGTAATTTTTCGGATAAGTATCTCTTACGATCTCTACGCTGTTGACGATGCTGTACTGTTCGCCTTTTTCGCCCGAAAGATACCAGGAGGAGACTTCTTCGAGCAGACGGGTAAAATCTCCGTCATTTTTCGAAGTGCCTATAAGCTGACCGTCGATAAATAAACCGTAAGACTGACCTATATATTCCTGATAGCTGTTATAAAGCGTTTCGGCGATGACCGAGCTGTCCGTAAACTGATCTTTTTCGATAATGACAAAGCTCAGAGTCGGGATAGATTCCATCATGTATTCACTTTCGCCCGATGCATGTATCGGGCGAAAGTGAATACATGA
>SVMP01000166.1 GCA_015067385.1 Oscillospiraceae bacterium
CAGTAAAGCTCATGGCAGTCTCTTGTTACAAAACGTTTATCCGTTTCATAGACATTGAAATAAGCGTTGTAATAACCGTTTTCAAGCTGACTGTTGCACATAATGTCAACAAGCTCGTCGATCTTATCTTCAAAACGTTTATTTTTTTCATATTCGAGAGTATATGCCGCGCCTTCTATCCATTTTGCCGCATCCGAATCCCAGAAAATATGAGGTCTCCAGCCTTCTCTTTCTTGCTGTTCTTTATCGCATTTCATTGCTTCAAAGCGTTTTGTTTCTTTGAATCTGTCGTAAACTGCGTTGACAGTTACTTCTCTTGAAACTCTCTGTTTGTCTCCCCAGAAACAACCTTCGATTCTTGTGTTATAAAAAGGTATCTGTTTCATAATTATCTCCTATTCTCTTGCAAGCTTATATATTAAATCATAGGCAAAATTCAGGTCTTCCATTGAACAATGATCCTGAACGAAATGTGTCGTGCAACATACCCAGCGTTTTCCTTTTAACAGCCCGAAAACTCTGCGGATCTCCGCCTCAAGCTGATCTTTGGGAAGAAGACCGAGGGCTGTCTGAATACAAATACCGCCGAGAATAGCAAATTTATCCTGATATTTTTCAAGATAAACATCGTAGTCCATGCCTGCACTTTCCTGCCACGGATGAATGAGGTCAAATCCGATCTTTTCAATGCCGTCAAGAACTTTGTTTACACAGCCGTCGGAGTGAAGACTTGCAAACACGCCTTTGCTGTGAACATAGTCAACGACTTTTTTCATGTTCGGATAAATGATCTCCCACCAGAGTTTTGGGTTGAACATCAAGTCATTCTGTGCGCCCCAGTCATCTGAAATATGTATCATATCAGCACCTGCTTTTATGCAATTGTCGGCAAATCCTATAGTCCATTCTGCCTGACGTGCATAAAGCTCTCCGAGTTCATCGGGGTACATCGCAAGATAGAGCAGGTGATTTTCTATGCCGAACATCCCGTTGAACTGCTCGAAAAAGCCGGGAGTCTGAACGTAGCAAAAACGGCCTCTTTCTTTGTGAAATTTAATTGCATCACGCACACCGTTATATGCGTCGGAAACATTGGGGTCGGTAAAAAAATCAACGTCAACGAGAAGGTCGGGGGTAAGTTCATCGTTTTCAGCTCTGAGCTTGTCGAGGACATCGCCTTTCCACGCTCCCGGACCGCCGAAAATGTGTGCTGCGTCAAATTCGTATTTATCTTCAAAAGCGGCAACCGAGCCGTATTCAGCGGTGATCTGCTCCGTAAGATTTGCGGATACCCAGCCGTATATCGGTTGACGGTCAACGGGTTTTCCGAGAATTGCGTTTGTAACACGTTCCGTACTGTTCATAATTTTAACCCTCAAACTTATTTTTCAGTAACTTCTATTTTATCCGCATCAAGATCCCAGACGATATCTATTTTTTTACCGCCTCGGGCACGAAGACCTTTTACGCTGCCTTTTCGCCACGATTTTGGCAATGCGGGGAGAATTTTGAGCTTTCCGTCGGGGGTCGTTTGAAGAAGCATTTCTGCAATACCTGCGCAAGCGCCGTAATTTCCATCTATCTGGAACGGAGGATGAGCATCAAAAAGGTTGAGATATGTTCCGCCGAAATAGCCTTCGGTTTGAGGTCTTTCGGGGTTTCTGCCGTTAACGGTGGTCAACTGTGTTTTCAAAAGCTTGAGCGCACGGTCACCGTCGCAAAGACGAGCCCATTGGTTTATTCTCCAACCCATAGCCCAGCCCGTGCTTTCATCGCCTCGACGTTCGAGAGATATACGGCAAGCCTCTGCAAGTTCGGGAGTATCCTCAAGAGTTATCTGGCGAGCGGGGTGAAGCGGATAAAGATGAGAGATATGGCGATGATGAATATCGCATTCTTTTGCATTTTCCGCCCACTCGAGAAGTTCGCCCTCGCTTCCGATGCCGAAAGGTTTGAGTCTGGGAAGGATATCTTTAAGTTCGCAAACAAAAGCATCATTAAGTCCGAGAACTTTATCGGCTTGAATGCAGATCTCAAAAACATCTCGGATAATAGATTGTGTCATGGTTGTCGATGCGGAAAGACCGACACTCTTTCCGTCCTCGGTAAAGAATGAGTTTTCCGGAGAAGATGACGGTGCCATGACGAGCGTTCCGTCAATATCTTCACACAACGTCGCACGGTAAAATTCGGCTGCTTTTTTTATGAGAGGGAAACCTTTTTCACGGAGCCATTCTTTATTTTGCGTGTATTCGTAATTTTCCCAGATATGACGCATAAACCAACCCGAAGCAAGCGGCCAGACGCAAAATCCGCCGTACCCTGCGAAATGAGCGCCAACGGGGGTAGTCAGTCGCCAGAGGTCACAGTTATGGTGGCATACAAACCCGGGAGCACCGTAATAGTTTTCGGCAGTACATGCGCCGCTGACAGCCATTTCTTCGATCATTTCAAGAAGAGGTTCGTTGCACTCCGCAAGATCGACCATCATAGTCGGCCAATAGTTCATTTCCGTATTGATATTAACAGTATAATTTGAATTCCAAGGAGCAACAACATGGTCGTTCCATATGCCCTGAAGGTTCGTTGCCTGAGTGCCTTTACGGGATGCGGCGATCGTCAGATAACGACCGAAATTGAAATAAAGAGCGTAAAGCGCAAGGTCTTCGCCGCCGTTTTCAAGCGCATAAAGACGTTTATCTGTAGGCTCGTATTTTTCATCGCCGCCACCGAGATCGAGGCTCACTCTGTCGTAAAGCTCGGTATGGTCTGCGATATGCGCCGCTTTTATCGCATCATAGTCCTTTTGCATGACAGTGTCAAGCTCTTTGCTACAAGGCTCAATATACGGTTTACCTTCGAGAACCGGATGTTTATTCCATCCGTTAAAGCTTGTTCTGACATTAAAATAAATAATTGCGCTGTCTGCACCGTCAACTTTAACGCCCGACCTGACCGATAAGTTTCCGCCCTCAAGCTTAACACGAGCTTCAGCATAGTAACCGATGCCTTTATCTTCATCATTTTCGCCGTATGTCATTTCGCCGCGGCAATCGTTGTGCTTGCCGAATTCTCTGACAACTATCGGACAATTGCCTTTAATCGAAGCAAAACTTTTTGTCTGCTCGGAAAAAGCAGAAAGTGCAGGGATAAGATTCATCGAAAAACTCAATGCTTTCGGTTTATCTGCGGTGAGTTTAACAGTCATTACCTGATCGGGTTCGCTTACGAAATATTCACGTGTGTAATGAACACCGTAACAGTCGTATTCAACGGTATGGATACCTGTACTTATATCAAGCGCTCGTCTGTAATTCTCAACAGCCTCGGGGTGATCCATATCGATCGTAAGCTCACCGAGAGGGAGATACATCTGAGACCAAAGGTTCGTAAATTTTTCATCGGCTAATTTCTGAGCCTCGGGATATTTACGCTGAAGAGCAAGATCCTGCATTTTACGGAAGGTCTCCGGACCGTTTTCAATACCGTAAAAGGTAGGTTTGCCGCTCCAGAGAGTGTCCTCGTTAAGACCGATACGTTCATGCTTTGCGCCGCCATATACCATAGCGCCGATCCTGCCGTTTCCGAGGGGCAGAGCCTCGTTCCAGGTGGCAGCGCTTTCGCTGTACCATAAAATATTTGTACCGTTATTATTCATACATTAAAACTCCCTTAATGACAGAGTGATTTTGCAAGCTTAATAACATCTTCTGCTTCTTCTTTGTCTTTAACACCGCCGTAACAGATCTGCAACCCTTTGTGAGAGAGATTTTTCATCAAGAATTCCACTTCATCTCTATCCGGGAGGAGAACAAGTCCTTTGCCTGCTTTCTGTATCTTCTGAAGAGCTTCGATATTTTCGGAAGTTTTCGGCTGACCTGCAACACGGGTCCATTGAATATTGTTGATGCCTTTTACCGAAAGGATCATATCGAGATGACGAAGCTGTTCGACACCGTCAAGATGATATGTACAATAATCAAACGCAGAAGATGTCTCTTCCAACTCGGGAAGAACAAATTCTTCGAACATTTCAGGAGAGATCATGCATGAATAGTCGCACTGAAGCTGTAAATGACGTCCGGGCGCCCAAAGCTGCATCCATGAATGAGTTGAACCGCCGAGATTGTTTTCTTTAACGATCTCGAAAACTTCTGCCTGTGTTTCTTTCCATGCCGCAGTTATTCTGTCTCTTGCTTCGTGAACAAAATCGGGATTTTCGATCATGTCAAGCAAAAGATTCTCTGTTCCGCGAAGATGTGCAAGAGCATCGATTATACCGCAGTTGTCATTCATTGCAACGAAATAATTATCTTTTGCAAGGTCAACAAGTCCTTGGGTTATCTTTCTGTGCGGTTCAAATTTGGATTTATCGAACTGAATGAGGTTAATGTCGGGTTCTTTTATTATCGGTTCAAACCAAATAGTGCCCG
>SVMP01000167.1 GCA_015067385.1 Oscillospiraceae bacterium
CAAGCATTCCTCCGAAATCAAGGGAGAATTCTTCTTCGCTTTGCTGTGCGCATGAGCATATACTGAATACCATCAGAACAAGAAGAATGCATGAAATCATTTTTTTCATAAAATGATACCTTCTTATAATAAATTTTCATAATTATATCATGTCTTTACAATTTTGTCAACATATACGCCTGCGAGTTAATGTTTATGTCTATTAAACTTTGCATAAAATACATATTTTGTGATCCTTCCCTGTGTTTATGAATATGAAAACAGACATACAAATTCGATTGTATGCCTGTTTATATCTGTGTGTATTAATCTTTGTTATACTCTTCGTACTGTTTGATAAATTCGTAGTTGGGAACAACGTATTCTTCAACAAGGAGATTCGCCGCATCAGCGTATCTTGAAATGATCTCAGCGGAAGAAGAGCCTTTAATTGCTTCTTGCTTTGCATCTTCAAAATAACTGTAGATACCGAGAGTCCAATAGTTCCAACGAATATCTTTAAGATATGTGGTAAAAAGATCGATATCGCGTTCATCATAAAAAATATCAGAAGCGTAATTACGGATATCTTCAATTGTTTCATAACCTTCAAACGGATCGCACATACGGTTTATAATAATTGCAGCCGCCTCGGGTTCGTTCGCATTGACGTAAACACCGAACGTGTCAAAGTCAGAGAATACAGTGCGCCACGTTCCGTATGTTCCTCTCGGACCGCAAGGCATTGGGACCACGCCGAAGTTCTCCACTTCATAAGAAATATCAGCAACAACATTTGAAAACGATGTTTGCCCCATGACGAGCTTTCCATCAATAAAAGCATTAAGCATACCAGTGTTACCGAGAGTTGTAATGCAATCGGAATTGTTAGCGTAAAGACGAGAGAACCAATCGAAAGTTTCTGCGATAGCGGGAGAATCAAGCGCAGGGACAGCGACTCCGTCATCATTAACTGATATAAAACTTGCACCATTCATCATCGTAAGTTCGACGAGCGACCATGTGAAGTTCACGGCGGTTGCCTCAAAATCCCCATCTTTGATCTGATAATCGGAAAGGACTCTTTCAAAAGTATCCCATGTCCACTCGCCGTTTTCAACGTAATCACGGGGATCGACTTTACCGTAACGAGAAATAATGTCTTCGTTTACAACAAAGATATTATAAGCATAAGACATCTGTTTTCCCGGCCATGCAACGGGGGATACTGTATGCGGAACACCGTTCACCATACCGACCTCAAGAAGGCCGAGACTGCCGAACTTATCCGCATTCATATAGTCGATATAATCGGCAACCGCATCAAGAGGATAGAGAACGCCTGCCCGAGCTATCTCTGATGGTTGATGAGTATAGCTGATCTCCGCAACGTGAAGCCCGCTATAAACCCTCGGTATAGTACCTTTGAGATAACCGGGCTCGGCAATGAGGGTAATACTGCAATTATATTCCTTTTCGACATCAGCCATTCTCTGAAGAACCATGTCTGCCATAAGAGTGTCGAGCGGATAGTAAAACGGCTGATCAATCTCAAAACCTTGAATAATACTACATTCATAACCGTCGAGATCTATTTGGGCTCCATTCGAGTTCAAGCCATTAAGATCTAACAAAAATTCCTCATCAGAATGATTCGCGCAGGAACAAATGCCAAGAGTAATAACCATTAGCAAAATGCATGAAATCATTTTTTTCATAAAATGATACCTTCTTATAATAAATTTTCATAATTATATCATATCTTTACAATTTTGTCAACATAAACGCCTGCGAGTTAATGTTTTTGTCTATTAAACTTTGCATAAAATACATATGTTTTTTTGTGATCCTTCCCTGTGTTTATGAATATGAAAACAGACATACAAATTCGATTGTATGCCTGTTTATTTCTGTTGATATTAATCTTTTCTGTATTCTTCGTACTGTTTGATAAATTCGTAGTTGGGTACAACGTATTCTTCAACAAGTTCACTTGCTGCAGGAGCGTATTTTTCAATGATCTCCGAAGATGATGCACCTTTTATTGCTTCTGTTTTCGCATTTCCGAAGTAATCGAAAATACCTACTGTCCAATAGTTCCAACGTGCGTTTTTGAGGTATGTTGTAAAGAATTCAACGTCTCGTTTATCATAGAATATGCCGGAAGCATAATCCTGAAGATCATTGAGGGTTTCGTATCCTTCTATCGGGTCACACATACGGTTGATTACCATCGCTGCTCCGTCGGGCTGTACGGCATTGATATAAATTCCGAATGAGTCAAAGTCTGAGATCGCACAGGGCCATTCTCCGTATGTTCCGTTGGGACCGCAAGGCATGGGAACAATACCGTAATTACCCATTTCATATACTATATCTCCCATCATATGAGAGAAAGATGTCTGCGCCATTACTATTTCGCCTGCGAGGAATCCCGAGGTCATTTCATTATAACCGAGGACTCCGATGCAATCGGGATATCTTTTGTAAAGATTTGAGAACCAGTCAAACGTTTCCGCAATAACTGCAGAATCAAGCGCGGGTTTTGCATTTCCCGCATCGTCAACTTTTATGAGATTTGCTCCGTTTACAAATGCAAGGTCGATAAGGCCCCATGTGAAGTTTACGGCAGTTGCCTTAAATTCACCGTCATCTATCTGATAATCGGGAAGCACTGTTTCAAATGTTGCCCATGTCCATTCTCCGTTTTCATAATAATCGCGAGGGTCTACCTTACCGTAACGGGATATGATGTCTTCGTTAACAGAGAATATATTGTACGTATACGACATCTGTTTTCCGGGCCATGCGACAGGGGACACAGTATGCGGAACACCGTTTTTCATTCCGATCTCAAGCATACCGAGAGAACCGAATTTTTCGGAATCCATATAGTCAACATAATCCCTTAAAATATCGAGAGGCTGTAATACGCTTGCCTGAACGAGTTTTGAGGGCTGGTGTGTGTAACCGATATCTGCAACGTGAACGCCGCTGTATACCTTCGTGATCGTTCCTTCGAGATAACTGTTAGGCTCTGCGGTGAGTGTTACCGTACAGTTATATTCTTTTCCGATATCAGACATTCTTTTCAATACCGCATCGGACATAAGCGTATCGAGAGGGTAGCAAAACGGCTGTTCAAGGTCAAAACTTTGAATGATTATGCATTCGTATCCGTCAAGATCCACCGAACTGCCGTCATAAAGTGAATCAAGATCTAAATTGAATTCTTCAGCTTGCTGTGTCTGCCCACATGAACACATTCCGAGCATAAACACAAAAAGCAGTAAACATGAGATCGCTTTTTTCATATGAACTCCTTAATATGTTAATTTTTTTTATTATATCACATTAATTGTAATTATGCAATATCTTTTTTTGTTTTTATTTACTTGACAAAATTAAATTTTTATGTTAACATAATTATCAATGTAAAATATATTAAAAAGGAGTTTTTATTATGGATATTAAGGAAATGATTTCCGACACCGTTGAAAGAGTTGTTAAAATGCTTAAAGAAGATAAATCTCTTCTTAAAAGATTTAAGGAAGAACCTATTAAGGTTCTCGAAGAAATTCTCGATATAGATCTTCCCGACGAAAAGATCGAAGAAGTTATCACTCTCATCAAAGCAAAACTTGCTGCTGATAAAGTAGAAGATACTGTTGACGACATCAAAGATGCTCTCGGCGGTCTTAAAAACCTTTTCGGTAAAAAATAATATTAAAACGATCTCCACTCAACCGAGTGGAGATCATCATTTTAATATCTTCCGTATGTCTGAATAGCAGCCATAACTGCTCTCATGCTTGTAAGCAAGCTGCCGTTGTTTATACTGCCGGCGGTTGTAATACCAAGACCGCGGATATCATCTATCTTTGCCGCCTCACAGTCACGCTTAACCTCCGCAATGATGTCGGCTTCATTATTTCTCATAAATGTGAAGGGTGCAAGCTGACCGTCGATACGTGTTCTTGGCATATATTTTCTGATTTCCTGAACGGTTATCGTGGGACCGAAATTACAGCCTGTGAGGTTGAAATCAGCAAGCTGAGGTATAAGATGTCCCATCGCAGAGTCTGAATGCTGATATCTGAAATCCTTGGGGTTCGGTGCGCATTTCTCAAAAACTGCTTTTAACGTGGGATAACCGAATACGCTGTACATTTCAGGCGTAAAGAGATTACTGTCATCGTCAAAGAAAGAGAATCCGTGAGCAAAGTTTTCATCTGTGTGACCTGATTCTTTGATGAAAAGATCAACATATGCAAGGATGACTCTTGTTATCGTATCGCCGAAACGCTTAAAAAGTTCTTCATCATCATAGTAAAGATAAAGCAGATTTTCTATTCCGAAAACGCTTGTCGCAAGTGTTACGGGACCTCTTACACCGGAAAACTGACCGGGACGTCTGCCCGTAGCCTCGAAAACTTCTTTACATTTTG
>SVMP01000168.1 GCA_015067385.1 Oscillospiraceae bacterium
GTCCGCATGTATTCTTCAAACACTTATCTTTGCTCAAAGACCTGAACTGGGATACAGCAAAGAGATGTCATTGACTTTAAATCAACAAGAAATTGAAAATTACAAAAAATCTCTTGAAAAAAATAGAACCCGTTATCAAATACTCGACGAATCGGAACAAGAGGATGGTTCGATAATTGTTCATGTAAGAAAAGCGTACAATGATAAGACAGATGTAGAAGAATACTTCAACTAAACAGCCATCGAGCCGTACCACCCAATTGGACGGCTCAATATTTCATCTAACAGGAGAAATTTCCATGGCAGAAGACAGATCCGTAGACAAAATAAGAAGACAAATAAACTATCTCTATTTAAAACATCCTAATATACATATTATAATGAGATTACCGCATCACAAAAGGAAATCCGAGATAATACCTGTAATTATTAAAAATGTATATCCGAATTTATTTGTTGTAACAGAAAAAAACAACGAACACGAAGAACTGCATACAATAATGTACACAGAAATATTAACAAATCATATAGAAGTATTGGAATTGAAAAACTTCAAATAATATTTGACCGAAGATCTGATGATCTTCGGTTTTTTATTCAAAAAACTTGACAAAACTAAAATTCAATCGTATAATTAAAAAAAGGGAGGTTAAACACATGATACCCGCACCTAAAAAAATTAATACGACAGAAAATAAAGTATATTTTCCGCTGACCCATCATACGGTCGGCTTCGAGCAGACCGTTAAAGACGTATTAAGAACGATGTCCGACTACTGTGACCGTGTTTTCGGTCACACGTTGAAAAGCGCATCTGAAGAAAACGCAGGATTTATCTGCGAATGCGACAATACGTTAAAAAACGGACAATACACCGTTTCGGCAAAGGAAAATAAAATCAGGATCACAGCAAAAGACGAAACAGCGCTCGGATATGCTTTTGCGACGCTTTTGCAGGCTATAAACAAAGACGAGAACGGGATCTACGTTAACGAAACAGAGATAAACGACATGCCCGATAGCGATTGGCGAGGCTTGATGCTCGACATAGGAAGACTTTTCATGCCAGTAAAGCATTTATGCAACATGATCGATATTTGCTGGCTTTACAAAATAAACAGGCTTCAGCTTCATCTCAACGACGATCCGAGCTACACCCTGCCTTCCGATGCTTTTCCGTTGCTCCCGACCGAAAACCGACACTATTCAAAAGAGGACATCTTGTATATTCGCTCATATGCAAAGCAGAGAGGCGTTATGCTCGTTCCGGAGATCGATATGCCGGGGCACAGCCGTTGGATAACAAAGACCTATCCCGAAATTTTCGGTTCGGGCAGTGCGATGTGCGCCGAAGAAAAGACGTTCAAAGCTCTTGAAAAATTGATCGATGAGGTCATTTCGCTGTTTCCCGATTCACCGTACATTCATCTTGGCGGCGACGAGGCAGATGTTAACGCATGGAGCAGATGCGACGGCTGCATAGCGTACATGAAAGAGCACGGTATTGAAAATACGCAGGAGATGTACGCGCATTATCTCAAAAGAATAACGGATCACGTGCTTTCAAAGGGCAGAACACCGATCATCTGGGAAGGCATCAAACGCGATTATAATCACATGATCTCAAAAGACGTTATTTTCGCTGAATTTGAGTCGCTTTACCAGCTTGCGCCTGAGCTTATCGAGGACGGATTTACGGTTATAAACTGCTCGTGGAAGCCGCTGTATATAGTTCCGAGAAGCAGAATGTGGTCGCAGGAAGAGATAGTCAAGGGTTGGGACATCTACCGCTGGCAGCATTGGTTTGAAAAATCGCCCGCTTCAAAAAAGGATATAGAGGTAGAAAAGACTTCACCCGTTCTCGGCGGACAACTCTGCTGTTGGATGGATGTATTTTCAAATCATCCGTCAAGCGAAGAGGGCTGGAGAGAGGCTACCGAGCTTATTGTTGAACGCCTGCCTGCGCTTGCGGAAAAGACCTGGAACATTGAATCGGAAATCTCAATGGATGTTTTCAACGTAAAATACGAAAGAGCAAAAAACATAATTAAAAAGATCATCAGATAGAGAAAAAGTACCGTACTATCGCAGTGCGGTACTTTATATTTATTCGGACCAATTCATTTCTCCGTCCGTGATGCCCATTTTTCGGCATTCATTTTTGACTTTATTCTTCTCGGAAAGATCACCGATACGGTATTTCAATATTTTATTTCGAAAAACAATAAATTTAATGTCGCCGTTCTTAAAATCCGCAAACCAGTTTCCGCCTCTTTCGGGATCGGAGATCATAGCTTTTGACAGATGATCGGGAAGACTAACATCATTACTTGTAAAATGAAGAGCCGTCCAATATTTCGGTGAGCCGCCGACGTTCCAAAGCTCTCTTTTATGAACGGAAATACGGTCGATCACACAGTCATCGTCAATACTCTCTTTGATCAGAACACCCTGATACATATGATCCGTCAAATCAGCATAATTCTTTTGACCGCAGGACGAAATACGAACCGTGCTGTCAATATCAAGTTCGTCTTTCAAAAGATTATCGGTCGGCACGCCGAAATATGAACTCAGAACCAATAATTTACCGATTTCGGGAAAACAGTCTCCCGTCTCCCATTTTGCCACCGACTGCCTTGTAACTTCGCATAGTTCCGCAAGCTGTTCCTGTGTCAGATTTCTGCTTTTTCTCAAAAACTGTAATTTGTCTGCAAAATTCATGATCTTCTCCGAGATAAAAATTATAAAATATAATCAGTTATACAATCATACCAATGGACGTAAATTTCTCCGTTGACCGTAATTCGTTCATTATCGGGGAACATTTCTGTCCACAATTTTCCGTAACGTTTGTTTGCCCAATCATTTCTGTTAAATCTGCGCCAAAGGACAGTATGACCGTTCTGATCTATATACTGCTCGGTCACAACACCGTTTTCACAATACTCTAACGTACTGATCGTATCGTATTTTTTATTATTTATATAAATATTGTAGCGACCGACGACATCTATAACATGCTTTGACGAATTAACGGTAACATCAGAACCGTTACGAGTAATAGTTCCGTGAGCCGAAAGATGAGTTTCCCGTCCGCAATTATCGTCGCCGTAACCCCATGCTAAGATAAATTCGTCGCCGTCAAGGAATGTCAAAAGATGTTTTGCACCGTTTTTATCGGTATAACTTTCTCCGAGCCATCGGCAATGAGAATCCGTAAGCTGTGCGTAATAAATATGCGGTGAATATTCAGGGAAATCATTACCGTGGTCTTCGAATTCCGTTAAAACCTCAACACCTTCAACGCCATGAATAAAAGCGGGAGCAACTGCTTTTGAATGAACAATTTCCGTAAGATTTCTCTCAGGCATATCATAGCTTGCCCATTTGATTTCATCGCCGATTTTCGGAACAATAAACCAGTTGGGAAGTTCTTCAAAAATTACGGAGAAGACAGAGGCATCAACATATTCGATTTTATATTCGGGAAGGGAATTCGGGAATTTTTTCATAATGTTATCTCCTTTTGATGTATTATTTTGGGGATAATACCTTTTAAATTTTTGTTTTGCATAATACAGGCGACTTTTAACCGTACCTATCGGCAAAGATAGCTTTTGAGCGATTTTTTCTTGTGATGGGTCTTTGAAATAAAATAGATACAGAATTTGTTTTTCTTTATCGGCAAGTCGGTCTAAAGTTTCACTCACCGTACTTCTCTCACAAAACCCGATCTTACTCACACCCAAAGACGATTCGGAAACTGTCTCTATCGGAATTTCCAATATTTTAGCCTTCAAACGGTAATAATCGTTTATTTTATGGTTAGCAATACCTATAAGCCATGGTTTAAAAGCAGACGTATTACGCAAAGTATCAAAATTTACTGTCGCATTAAGGCAAATATCCTGAATGAGATCTTCGGCGTCATGTTTGTTGCTGACTTTATAATTTACATAACGCTCAAGCTGCTTAATATTTTCATGCAGTAATTTTTCAAACTCATTCATAACATCACCTCCTATATCTTATTAAAACCGGTTTCACATATATAGTCGAAAAAAGAGAGCAAAAGGTTCAATAAAAAAAATATTTTCAAGTTATATTATATCATACCATAAATTAATATAAAAGTCTACAAACTTAAATCTGCTTTAACGCAACCTAAAGTTGCAAAATCAGGTATAAAAAAAATCCGTACATTTACTGTACGGATCTGGTGCACCTTCAGGGATTCGAACCCGGGACCCACTGATTAAGAGTCAGTTGCTCTACCAACTGAGCTAAAGGTGCATATTCTATTGAAGAAAAAGAGGAGAGTCGGCATCGACTTATCTTCCCGGGTCGTCGCCAACCAAGTATTTTCAGCACCCGCGAGCTTAACTACCGTGTTCGGAATGGGAACG
>SVMP01000169.1 GCA_015067385.1 Oscillospiraceae bacterium
ATGAATTTTTTGAAAAAATAAAAATATGAAAGAGACTGTTATATGATATTTGATCTTATTGCAACTACCGCATTCGGTATTGAATCAATAACCGCAAGAGAACTTGAAAACCTTGGTTTTACAGATCTTAAGGTTGAAAACGGAAGAATTACTTTTAAGGGTGATGAAAGAGATATAGCTCGCTGCAACATTCATCTCCGTACGGCAGACCGTATTCTTATAAAAATGGCTGAATTTAAAGCTGTAACATTTGAAGAACTGTTTCAAGGCGTAAAAGCTATTCCGTGGGGAGAATTTTTACCGATAGACGCAGAAATGCATGTAATCGGAAGATCTGTTCGTTCGGGTCTTTTCAGTGTTCCCGATTGTCAGGCAATCACCAAAAAAGCGATTGTTGAAAAAATGAAGGAAAAATATAATATTTCCATATTTGAAGAAACAGGTCCGAAATATAAAATCGAAGTAGCTCTCTTGAAAGATATAGTTACCATTACTATTGACACGACCGGTCCCGGATTGAACAAAAGAGGTTACCGCCGTATTGCAGGCGAAGCACCTCTTAAAGAAACAATGGCTTGTGCTCTTCTTCTCCTTACATATTGGAAGAGAGGACGTTTTCTTATAGATCCGCTTTGCGGTTCGGGTACGATCCCCATAGAAGCTGCTATGATTGCTAAAAATATGGCTCCGGGGGTAAATCGTTCTTTTGTTGCGGAAACATGGCGTGATTTTGATGAAAAAATCTGGGATGATGTAAGAAACGAAGCTCGTGCCGCTGAGATCAAAGATGTTCCGAGAACAATATTCGGAAGCGATCTCGACCCGAAAGCCGTTGAACTTGCTATCCATCACGCAAAAGAGGCGGGTGTTGGCAATATAGCGGGTTTTAAACAAATGAACGTTCTTGATTTTTATTCAAAAGAAAAATACGGTTTTATCGTTACTAATCCTCCTTACGGTGAACGAATAGGTGAGATGCGTGCCGTAGAACGTCTGTACGGTGATCTCGGAAAAGTGTACAGAAGACTTGATTCATGGTCTTTTTATCTTATAACTTCTCATCCGTCGTTTGAAAAACTCTTTGGAAGAACAGCTGATAAGCGTCGTAAACTCTATAACGGCCAACTTCTTTGCCAGTATTATCAGTTCCTTGGACCAAAACCTCCGAAAGATGAACGAAATACGATCGTTTTGAGTGAAAAATAATTCGAACTTTTTGTGAACTCGGAATTTTTGTGTATAATGACTATAGAAAAGCACTTGCATTTCTGTCTGAAACTTGGTATAATAATATGTAAGCTGACATTCAAGTCCTGCATCGACGGAGGTCTATGATCTATGAATAAAATAAAAACAGACTGTTTGGTTGTCGGGGCGGGCGCAGCCGGTATGATGGCGGCAGGTACTATTGCCGAATCTTCCGAAAAATTGAATGTCGTATTATTGGAAAAGAATACTCATCCCGGCAAAAAGCTTCTTATAACAGGTAAGGGAAGATGCAATGTTACAAATAATTGTGATCTTGATACCCTTATGAAGAATGTTGTTACCAACGGAAGATTTCTGTATTCTGCTTTTGCTTCCTTTATGCCTTCCGATACTATGTTTTTCTTCGAGTCAAACGGTGTTGCTCTGAAAACAGAGCGAGGAAACAGGGTCTTTCCCGTAAGTGATCGTTCAAATGATATTGTTTCGGTATTAAAAAGATACTGCGATAATAAAAGGATAAAACATATCCACGGGGAATTGAAAGAGATTATAAGTGAAGAAGGAACAGTGTCTTCCTGTTTACTTTCAGATGGAACAGTTATTGAGTGTTCTTCTGTTATCATTGCAACCGGCGGTAAATCTTATCCTCAAACAGGTTCAACCGGAGACGGTTATGTTATTGCTTCAAAATTAGGGCACACGATCGTTCCTGTGAAGCCTTCTTTGGTTCCCATTGAAGCAGTAGAATCCGACATCTGTTCTCAGTTGGAAGGCCTTTCTCTTAAAAATACGGAGATTACGGTCAAGCGTAACGGAAAAAAGGTCTATTATGATTTCGGAGAGATGGTCTTCACTGATTCCGGGTTGTCCGGACCCATCGTACTTTCTTCAAGTGCTCATTGCAAAAAAGGAGATATTATTTCTCTGGATCTAAAGCCCGCACTCGATGAAAAAACTCTTGATTCCAGAATTCTTTCAGATTTTGAGAAATACAGCAATAAAAATTTTGCAAATGCTCTCGACGATCTTTTGCCGAAAAAAATTATTCCTGTTATTGTTTCTTTGTCGAATATCGATCCAACTAAAAAGGTCAATTCAATAACAAAAGCCGAAAGAAATGTTCTCATGAATTTATTGAAAAATTTCAGCTTTACTGTTAATGGTTTCAAATCTATAAATGAGGCGATCGTAACATCAGGCGGTGTATCCGTAAAGGAAATAGATCCCAAAACAATGCAATCAAAAACCATTGATGGTTTGTATTTTGCCGGTGAAGTAATCGATTGCGATGCTTATACAGGCGGTTTTAACCTTCAGATAGCGTTTTCAACGGGAAAACTTGCAGGATTGTCTGTTTCGGAAAAATACGATTATCTGTAAAATAATCTATAGCATAATTAAGTCAATTATATATTAAGGAAGCTTTCGTTACGAAAGCTACGGAAATGTTCACAATGCAAGAAAAAGGCAGTAGAGATGTTGCGCAAGCCGCTGTAAAAATGGCAGCAACCTCATCAAGAGATGAGGAAATTTCTTTGAAATCAGAACTTTCTGCATCTAATATAAAAGTTGGTGCGGTTGATTTTGGCGGAGATTTTGTTTCATCAATTAATAAAATTATAGATAGAGCTGTTTTTATGGCAAAACGTGAAAATATAATTGATGATTCTCACGACGAAGAAGGCTCTGTGGCAGGTGCTGCTCATGAAGCTGTTATTCAAATAATGCAAAAAGCTATGGGCATGAATATCGGTGGCAAAATAGCCGTTTCGAGATGCGGAGAACATGTTGCGGTTGCCGTGTTTTTCGGTATAGGTATGCTTCATTTAAACGAAGTAGCCATCGGTTTGGGGCATCGCGCTATAGGATATTCCAAGAATCAATAAATAAATTAGGATCAAAGATTATATGAAAACAGTTAATATAGCAATTGACGGACCTGCCGGCGCAGGAAAGAGCAGTCTTGCAAAGAAACTTGCATTCCATTTGGGTTATACGTATATTGATACCGGTGCTCTTTACCGTTCTGTTGCATTTGAAGTAATCAGAAAAGGTTTATCCCCCAATGATCTGGAACGTATAAAAGATATTCTTGTTGATACCGATATATCGTTTCAACATGTTGACGGGACACAGCGTGTATTTGTAAACGGCGAAGATGTCAGTGAAAAAATTCGTACAAACGAAATTTCTTCTGCAGCTTCTACAGTTTCTGCTTTCCCCGAAGTGCGATCTTATCTTTTGGATCTCCAAAGAAATATAGCAAGAACAGAAAATATTGTAATGGACGGTCGTGATATCGGAACGGTTGTGTTGCCAAATGCTGATGTAAAGATTTTTTTGACCGCATCTGCCGAAGACAGAGCAACAAGACGTTTTGAAGAACAAAAAGATGACGAAAATGCTGTTTCATATAATGATATTCTTCAAGCTATAATTATTCGTGATAAAAACGATACGGAACGAGAAGTTTCTCCGTTAAAACCCGCAAGTGATTCTGTTTTGCTTGATAATAGCGGATTTACACCTGAGCAAACGCTCGAAACTGTATTGGAGATAATTGGAAGAAAAATAAATGTATAAATTTGTAAGATTTCTTTTTACCATATATTGTTATGTTTTTAACAGATTTCACGTTTACGGACGTGAAAACGAACCTAAAGAGGGTCCGGTTATAGTTTACTGTAACCATCAGTCTATGTTTGATGTATTTCCGTTAAACTTAGCTATTAAGCGTCAGATAAATTTCATGGCAAAAGCTTCATTGTTTAAAGTGCCTGTTGTTAATTGGTTTGTAAAAAAATACGGAGCATTTCCTGTAGACAGAGAAAAAGCGGATATATCTGCTATAAAAAATTCTCTCAAGACACTTAAAAGTGAACGGATTCTCGGTATTTTCCCCGAAGGAACACGAGTAAGAAACGGACTTACAAAAGAGGGTAAAGCTCCTGAGATCAAACCGGGATTTGTTATGATCGCTCAAAAATCAAAAGCAACAATGCTCCCTGTTCGTATTTATTATAAACGTCTTTTCTTTATTTTTAACGATATTCGTGTTTATATCGGTAAACCTTTTCTTATTGAAGATGAGTTTAACGGTCCCGTTCCCTCCGATAAATTTTCAGAAGCAGGGAATATTCTGATGAAAAAGATTTACGAACTCGGTAATGAAGAAAAATGACTGTATATAAAACAGCGA
>SVMP01000170.1 GCA_015067385.1 Oscillospiraceae bacterium
TGGTGTATAGATTTTTACTCATTAAATATGGATGGCGGCTGTCAGTCTGTTTATATAAAAGGGAACGGTCTGACTTGCTATATTGTTTATGGGGAGTAACAAAATAAAATCCCGATTTATTGGAGATAAAACAAATGAGCAGCACGATAAGAATTATGACAAAAGACGACAAGCCCTGCATTATGGATATGATGAGGGTTTTCTACGCCTCGCCTGCGGTGCTGAGTAACGGCTCGGAGGAGATCTTTTCAAACGATATAGATAACTGTGTAAATGACAGTCCCTACCTTGAGGGCTACGTATTCGAGGATGATGGCAACGTGCAGGGATATGCTATGATCGCAAAAAGTTTTTCAACCGAATTTGGCAAGCCGTGTATCTGGATCGAGGATCTTTATCTCAAGGATCAGTACAGAGGATCAGGGCTTGGGAAGGCGTTTTTCGATTTTATCACAGAAAAATATACCGACTGCATTTTCCGCTTAGAAGTTGAAGAAGAGAACGAACGCGCAATCGGACTTTATAAAAAATGCGGCTTTGACGTGTTGCCGTATATGGAAATGAAAAAGTGAACTGTGCTTTTATGGGAGAAGAATTATGGAATACACGATCGAACGAGCAAAGCTCGGCGACGAGGCGGTGTTGGCGTACATACAGACAGAAAGCTGGAAAGCGGGATTTAAAGATATTCTGAACGCAGAAACACTACAAAGATCCACCCAGATCGATAAGGCGACCATGATGTATCGCCGCATATTAGAGCAAAATATAGGCAACGGATATTTACTCAAAGTCGACGGCGAGCCGCACTGTATCGCTTGGTGGGATACAACCCGCGGAAACGATATGCCCGGCTACGCGGAGCTGATTTGTATACATAGCTTGCAGAATAGGTGGAGAAAGGGCTACGGCAGTAAGATGATGGAGACTGTTCTTTGGGATATTTCTGCAGCAGGCTATAAAAAAGTTATGCTTTGGGTCTTTGAAGATAACGCAAGAGCAAGACATTTTTACGAAAAACACGGATTTACGACCAGTAGCAAGAAAAAGCCGAACAGTGAACCGACGGAGATCTGTTACGAAAGGGAGATTTCAGGAGATTTAAGATAATACAAATAGGACGAATTCATAACGGAGGACATATTTATGAAAAAAACCGTGTTTTGCATAGTCAAAATACTGTTATCAGCCGCTACGATCCCGTTGTGGTTTGTTAAGATCTTCAAGGGTGTCGGACATCTTCCGGATAAGGTAACGGGAGAAATTGTAGAAGTAATATTCCGACATAGTATGTTTGAAAATATGCGCGACGGATTTAATTCTATCCCCGCATACGCATCTATGGCGGTTGCGATCGCGGCTGTTGTTTTGAATATCATCGCTTTGAAATATCCCGATTCTAAAAAAATACAAACGATCGGAAATATTATATTCGGGGCGACAATCGGTTTGTTTCTCATTATGCTACTCTTGGCATCATCGGTAGGTCGGGGTTATTAAATACCGACAGATAAATTTCGCAGGAGATATTACTATGACGATAAAATTATTCATTCAAGCAATAGCCAAGTTTGTTCTGGGCGTTGTTTTGGTTGGTTTATTGATATTCCTACCCGCAGGGACTTTGTATTTTTTTAACGGCTGGTTGCTTATGGGGATCTTATTCGTGCCAATGTTCTTGGCGGGGATCGTGATGATGCTCAAAAATCCCGCGCTTCTGCAAAAACGTCTTAACGCAAAAGAGAAGCAAAGGGAACAAGATCTCGTGGTAAAGCTTAGCGGACTTATGTTCCTTATAGGATTTATCATTGCAGGACTTGGATTTCGTTTTTCTTGGTACACCTTGCCCAGAGGCGTTGTGATAGGTGCTGCGGCGGTGTTTCTTGTGTCCTATATTCTTTATGCGGAGGTACTCCGAGAAAACACCTACCTCAGCCGTACGATCGAGGTTCAGGAAAATCAAAAGGTCATCAGTACGGGCTTGTACGGTATTGTCAGACACCCGATGTATAGCGTTACGTTGCTTTTGTTTTTGTCGATGCCGATCGTGTTGGGCTCAATATATTCGTTTTTCATTTTTCTTGCATATCCCTTTATAATTGTCAAAAGAATAAAAAACGAAGAAAAGCTTCTGGAAAGGGAGCTTGACGGTTATATTGAGTATAAACAAAAGGTAAAATATCGTTTGATACCGTTTATTTGGTAATATTCCTACTCGTCTATTGTAAAAATATTGACAACGGTTTAATTTTATGTTACAATTATAAAAACCATATTTAAGGAGGAAAAACTTATGGCACTCGGCGGACTTTTTGGAGGCTGCAGCTCATTGATCTCTTCTTCGGCACTGGTACTTATGGCGACCTCGCTCATCGGTTCAGCAGTGGTTTTCTTTAAGAGAAAGAAATAATAAAAGATGGACGGATGTTTTTCATCCGTCCTCTTTTATTTAATTCTGGAATTATGCAAATTCAAATAAGCATTTTGAATAAATCAAGCTCAATACGCCACATATAAGATTTTTTTCGATCATATGTGAGAAGAAAAGTTTTCAATGTTTCATTAAGCTTTTTATTGATATCTTTAATTTCTCCCACTAAGTTTTCAACGTCATTTAAAACAGTACGTTCGATGCCCATAGTAATAGGTTCTTCAAATAAGACATCGGCGCCTTTTGTTAAAGCATCATATTTGAGATTAGAAATAATACACATAGGAGGGAAGTCCTTTGTATTTTTTGAAAACTCGGAAAGACGTATGTCCAAGCTTTCTATTTGCGGAACAATCTCATCAATATGATAATATTTTGAGATAGAATGATATATATCCCTAGATTGAAAACTATTGCTATCAATGTGTGCATCACGATAAGCAGGCTCAAGATCAATAAGTATTTGTTCCGTTGATGAAATAAGTTCTTTGACGTTTTCTATCACAGCTTTGCGAGCATTTACTTCTTTTCTCAGATCCTCACATTCTTCAAGAAGCTTTTTCGTCCTATCATCAATGCTCTGATCCTTTTTAACTTCCGCAAATAATTCGGTCTTCAAATCCAAATAATCAAGATCACAGTTTCCAAGACCGCGATACTCTATTAAAGCCGATTTGTATTCTTTTTCAAAAACATTATATTCCGAAAGAAGCTTATTGTATTCTTCTTGGACTTCCTCGGCTTCCTGTGTTTCCTTCAAACGCTTTTTATCTATTTGACCTGTTATCTTTAAAAATGTGTTTTTTACGGAAGATTTATCTAATTGCAAAACGTCGGCGCTTTCTTTTTCAGCTTGTGCCTTCAACGAAGAAAGTGTTCTTTTATAGTCCTCGTTTTTTTCAGACAACGCTGATAAATTGTCCTTTAAATACTCTTTTTTTATCGTTTTTTCCTGAAGATCTATCAATTTATGAGCACGAGTTGATATCATCATATATCCTCCGAAAAATAGTATGCTATAAAACAAGGTCTGCCACAAAAATTATTTATGGCAGACCTATACTAATTATTTCAATTCAATAACACTCTCGTCCCACTTTGCAGGAGCTTCGTAACCCATAAGATTTACCATGGTCGCCGCAACGTTGGAAAGCCCGAAGTTGCCCTCGTCTGCCTTTACGGTGTAATGGTCCTTCGCATCGGTGTTATCGTAGATGATGCAGGGAACCTTGTTGAGCGTGTGGCTGGTCTTTGCCTTCATCTTGCCGTCCTTCGATACCTTGGGCTGACCCGACTTCTTGTCCATCTCAAACATTTCGTCCGCATTTCCGTGGTCTGCGGTGATAAGCGCAACGCCACCGAGTCTGTCAACTACGGTAAGAATTCTGCCGAGCTGAAGGTCAAGCGCTTCCATAGAGCATCTTGTAGCCGCAAGAGAGCCCGTATGACCGACCATATCGCCGTTGGGGAAATTGACCCTGTAATAGTCGTACGCGCCGCTTTCAAGCGCCTCGATAAGTTTATCGGTGATCTCCGCACACTTCATCCAGGGTCTCTGCTCGAAGGGAACGACGTCGGAGGGAACCTCAACGTAGGTCTCGAGCTTATCGGAGAACTTGCCCGACTTGTTTCCGTTCCAGAAATAAGTTACGTGACCGTACTTCTGGGTCTCGGAGATAGCGTACTGCTTAACACCCGTGTTCGCAAGATATTCACCCATAGTCTCGGTAATTTCGGGGGGATTTACAAGGAACTTTGCGGGAATATGAAGGTCGCCGTCGTACTCGAGCATACCCGCGTATACTACCTTGGGAACACGAATTCTGTCAAACTTGTCGAATGCGTCGACGGGAGCATCGAAGGTCTTGGAGATCTCAATGGAACGGTCGCCGCGGAAGTTGAAGAAGATAACGCTGTCGCCGTCCTCAACGGTACCAACGGGCTTGCCGTCC
>SVMP01000171.1 GCA_015067385.1 Oscillospiraceae bacterium
TAAGACGGTTTCTTTCAAGGTACATATACGGTCTTACTTCCGTCCCCGGCGGATATTCGGAAACGACTGCTCCGTTCGCTATTATACGCTCGTAAAGCTCACGATTCTCCTTCGGGTAAATATGCTCGACACTGCCGCCCAATACGGCTACGGTCGGATGTTCACACAAAAGCGCTCCCTTATGCGCCGCAGTATCAATGCCTTTTGCCATGCCGCTTATAACAAGCACGCCTGCGGACGAAAGCTCATACGAGAATGCCGCGGCGATCTTTATGCTCTTTTCGCTTGCGGTTCGTGTGCCTACAATGCCGACGGTCGGTATCTCGTCATACTCAAACAGCGTTCCTTTTACAAAAAGTACGCACGGATGCTTATCTATATTCCGCAGCTTCAACGGATAACTGCGGTCGCTGAACGGCAGAACACGTATATCGTGTCTGTTGCAATAGTCAAGAAGTCTCTGCGCTTCTTCAAGATTTTTATCTGCATAAAGCCCTGTTTCAAAGCCGGTAAATTCTGTCCCGAATCCGTGCTGACTGCAGAAATAGACCTCTTCCGCCGAATTGAATCTGCTTACGGTCTTGTACAGCACCGATCTGTTATGCCATGCCCTGCTTAACATCCAGAGCGCATAAAGCTGTTCGTTTTTATACATTTCTTTTTCTTTCGTTTATCTTATTTTCTCTTAACACTCATCCGAACAATGTGAGGTTATATTGCCACAAAGCGATAATTTAGAACTCTTCGAGTTCTCAAGCGATATATTCAACAAATTGAATGCGATATATACCTGCGGTATGCGATATGGAAATGCTTTGCCTTTCCGTTTATCACTTACCGCTTACCACATACATCAAAATTCCTGCGGCGACGGCGGCATTGAGAGATTCGACGTTATTTATGGGGATGTAGTACGTTCTGTCGCAAAGGGCGGAAACTTCTTTCGACATTCCCTTGCCCTCGCTTCCGATAATGACAGCCGTTTTACCGTCCGTTCGTTCGGCGGCACGTGCATTTTCATCGAGAGCCGAGCCGCAGATGAGGTATCCGTCCTGTTTGAGCAGAGGGATAAGTGATGTAAGATCGGCTTTTTCAACATATGCCCGACAGATAGCTCCCGCCGTCGATCTTACGACCTTTGGAAGATACGGGTTTGCCGTTCCGTTTCCGCAAACAACGCCCAAGCCGAATGCAAAAGCCGTTCGGATCATCGTTCCGACGTTGCCGGGGTCCTGTATGCCGTCAAGAAGCAAAAGCTTTTCGGGGCGCTTTGTTTCGTGTTTTTTAACAACCGCTATAAGCCTTGAGCGTGAATTTTCGCCCGAAAGCTTCGAAAGAACGTTTTCCGAGACCTCGAAGACCTCGCACCCACGGCTTTCGTAAAGCTCGCAAAGCTCGCTGTCTGTTGAAAAAATACGGATAATATCCTGCGGATCGGTATCGTTTATAAATTTATCGCCCTCAAGAAGAAACTCTCGCTCGGTTCCGTCCGTTTTGAGCGCCGCTGTTTGCATTATAAGCGGATTTTTTACGCTTGTTATATTTTTAATCATTTTGAGATCTTCTTTATATCTTCATTTGCGCCGATAACAACGAGGAATCTGTTCGCTTCGAGAGGAACGGAGGGATTCGGGGAGACATCGATAAAATCGGAGCCCGGATCCTTAACGGCAACGATGTTTATATGATATTTTCTTCTTACGTCAAGCTCGATAAGCGTTTTTCCTACCCAAGCCGACGGCATTTTTATCTCCATGATGGAGTATTTGTCGGAAAGCTCGATAAAATCAAGGATATTTGACGAGCTGAGGTTCTGGGCAAGCTTTATGCCGAATTCTTTTTCGGGAAATACAACGCTGTCTGCGCCGATCTGACGCAGTACTCTCGCATGAAGCTCGCTTTTCGCTTTCGCAACAACGTACGGAACTCCGTGCGTTTTGAGAAGAGACGTTATAAGTATGCTCGCTTCGATATTTTCCGACATGGCAACTATCGCACAGTCGAAATTACCGATACCGAGCGAACGCAGAACCTTTTCGTCCGTACAGTCGCCTGCAACCGCGTGCGTTACTTTTTCGCTGATATCTTCAACGATAGACATGTTTCCGTCCACCGCAAGAACCTCTGCACCAAGCTCACTTAATTTTACAGCCAGACTTGAACCGAACCTGCCAAGCCCTATTACAGCAAATGTTTTCATATCCTGTTCTCCAAAAAAACTTATAACTTATATCTATCACATATCCGAAGGTTATATCTCACGAGCGAAGCGAGTATATCGCTGCCGAACAATGTGAGGTTATATCGCCATAAAACGATATTTGACTTCGTCGAACGATATATTCAACAAGTTGAATGCGATATATACCTGCGGTATGCGATATGGAAACGCTTTGCATTTCCGCTTAACGCTTAACACCCAACACTCAAACTATCCCACGGAGATCTTCGCTTCGGGGTAGCGTATGACGTTATCGTTAACATGCTGACGTTCAAACAAAACGACAGACGCCGTTAAAAGCCCCACTCTGCCGAGGAACATAAGAAGCATTAAAATGACAAGGGAAAAAGACGAAAGGGACGATGTTATACCCAATGTAAGACCGACGGTACAGAACGCCGAAACGCACTCGAAGACCGACTCGGTAAACGTTACGCCGTCTATAATGCAGACCGCAAATGAGCTGATGAGCAAAATAAGCAGCGAAAGAAAAACGAGGGCGAACGCACGGAGAACGGTATCCTGCGGTATTCTGCGTTTCATCGCAACAGCCTCTCTGCGTCCGCAAAGGACCGAGACAGTTGCAAAAAAGAGTATTGCTATCGTGTTCGTTTTTATACCGCCCGCAGTCGAGCCTGAAGAGCCGCCGATAAACATGAGGATTATCATAATTATCTGCGAGCCTTCGGTCAAAGCCGCAAGATCAACGGTGTTGAAGCCTGCCGTTCTCGGTGACACGGACTGGAAAAGAGCCGCCAGGATCTTTCCTTTCGGTGAGAGAACGCCGAGAGTTTCGGGATTGTCGAACTCAAAAAGGAAAATCGCAAGAGCGCCGATAATTATGAGCGAAGCGGAAAAAATAATGACTATTTTCGACTGAACGGACATCTTCTTGAAGCTTTTGCCCGAAAATATCTCTTCCCAGACAAGAAAACCGAGGCCGCCGACCGCTATAAGGAAACATAATGTTAAATTAACAACAAGATCGTCGGCATATGCGGTAAGTGACGCAAACGGTCCTTCGGGCGTTCCCATAAGATCGAAGCCTGCGTTACAGAAAGCGGATATCGCAATAAAGATGCCACGCCATATGCCGCCGGACAGCCCGTAATCGGGAATGAATCTGAAAGCTAAAATAACGGCTGCCGCACCCTCGAAAGAAAACGTTCCGATAACGATATGCTTAAAAAGCCTTACAACGCCCGACATATCGTTGAGGTTGAACGTCTGCACAAGCATCATTCGCTCTTTATGCCCGACATTTTTGTGGAAAACGAGCGTGAACGCCGTTGCGACAGTCATAAAACCCAGACCGCCTATCTGAATGAGCAAAATAAGCACGACCTGACCGAAAAAGCTCCAGTGCGTAAACGTGTCGTAAACAACAAGCCCGGTAATGCATGTCGATGAAACGGCTGTAAAAAGCGAATCGAAAAAGGGCGTAACTTCACCCGACGCGGACGATACAGGCAAAGACAGAAGGACCGCGCCGAGAATGATTATTATAAAAAATCCTGCGATAAATATCGCCGACGGACTGAGTGAACGTAGAAATTTTTTCATAAACATCAAATTTAAGTGGTAAGTTGTATGTGGAAACGCTTTGCATTTCCGTTTAACACTTAACACTAACAGAATAAACAAGTTGTTTTCGGGTAAACTTAACGTATGATTTTTTGCCGAAAAAAGAGAGAGATGCTTTATATATTAAAATATAAGAATAGTATCTCTTTTAATATACCACTTTTTTATTTAATCGTCAAGACTGTTTGATAAATTTTTTTTGTAACATTATCTCTAAATTTTTTAATTTTTATTGAAAACGGAGAAAAAGTATGATATACTTTATAATGAAAAAATGAGCACGTCTGCCTTGTCTTTCCCTTTAGAAAACCGATTTTTGAACGCAGACGTATACTGTTCGCCGTACAGAAGCCACGTAACCGAAAAAGACATTCTTTATTCACGTTCGGGGGCGACAGCCTCGCTCAGATACGAGCTGGAAAAAGAGCTGATATTGAATGCACCTTCGGGCACTAACGTATGCTTCGGAATGAACGGTCTTTGCTATCCGCCACAAGAAGCTGTTTTTCGGTTGACGGAGCGTGCGCTCGAAATAATGTACGATCTGAAAAACCCCATAACCGATCGTACATTATT
>SVMP01000172.1 GCA_015067385.1 Oscillospiraceae bacterium
TGCAAGAACAGCAAGACCGTTAGCTTCATGGATAGCGTCAACTATCTGCTGAGGAGAACATTTACGGTCAAGCCCGACAGGTGCTTTGTCAGCGCAAAGAGAAAGGATGTGATAAATTTTAAATTCGGGAGTTGCGATATCATATTCAATACCGGGCAGGATATAAAGCCCGTCAATGACATTTTTTTCGCCGTATTTCCAGTGATCTGTGATCGCAATAGCATCGTAACCCGCTTCTTTGTACATACGGGCAGATTCTTCGGGCGATTTCGAACCGTCGGAAACAGTTGTATGCGTATGAAGATTGAGTTTAGCTCTTGTCTTGCCAAAAATATCTTTATACATCGGTTTCCCTCTCATCAATCCAGGTATCCGAGATGATCGAGCCATACAAGAACATGAGAAGCGAATCCGTGATTACAGCTTGCGGATGTGTTGTTATGTTCCCAAAGTGTTCCGGTGGTTTTTGCCATGAAATCAAAATAGCCTCGGATGTTTTCGTCTAATTTATCATTAAGACCTGCCATTCTAAGTAAATCACAACGCAGATAATTACCTATAAACGCATTTGACGGATAGATCTTTTCCCATTTACCTGTCTGCGCTCTTTCGGGACCGAAATCATTGACCATAATATTCCAAAGTTCCGGATCTTCTTCAATTGATGCAACACCGGTAAAGAATGCGTAGTATTGACATGTTTCCGTTATCTCACCCGACAAATGAGCCACGCCGTCTTCGCCGTAAACAGAGTTGTCACAGAAGAAGATCTCTGTTTTGCTCTTTTCTCTGATGGTTTTACGGAGAACCTCTGCTTCTTTACCGAGAGATTCGTCATTATAGAGTTCACAAAGAACAGTTTTAAATAAGTAATAAAGCATGTTGGACGGATAATTGATATCCTGAACAAGGCTGTTACACTTGGACCATTCGATAAACACCCACTTATCGAGACGGTCGAGCAATCCGTCTTTATTTTCAAACTTACGCAGGAAGTTGAGAAGAGCGTACATTTTATCTTTTGCTTTATCTATAAACGCTCTGTCTGCCGTGCGGTAAAAATATTCACGAAGTTCAACACCGTACCACATAGCCCAGTTCGGTATATAATTATGACTGGGGTGATCGGACGGATAACACATCGGCAACATTCCGTCTTCTATATATTTAAACTGATCTTCCATAAGGAAGTTTTCAAGGAAACAGCGTTCAACTGTGCTTTTACCTGAAAGAAGACGTTCGACTCTCGAAGTAAAGAAACTGTCGCACAACCAGCCTGCACGTTCTCTTGACGGACAATCCATATAAATATCAAGTGTGTTTTGTCTGAAAGTCTGAACGGCTGCGTTATATATTCTCTCGATCTGTTCATCTGCCTTGGAATTAAGCTTTTTGATTATTTCCGACTGATTAAAGTCAAGGCGGATCATACCTATGTATTTAACAGTAACATTGCCGCCGACGCCCATAATGTTAAGATACTTAAATGTATACGGTTCTGCTGTTATAAGAGTGTATTTTTCTCCGCCCTTGAGATAGTATATAATCTCATTTTCGCAACCCATACGGCTTCGGTTTACTTTACCGTCAATGAAAAGCTCATCGAATGTTAAAACAATAGTAGCATCGCTTTCACAGGAGAGTTCGAGCTTTACAAAACCCGTAATGTTTGTTTTCATTTCCGCGATCGCAAATCCGTTATTTAATTCGACGCATTTTCCGTCGGGACAAGTACCGTCAGTCAATTCGATGCTTTCGGCTACGATATACGATACAACATCAAGAGGCGCACCTTTATAAGCGGAAAGAAGTTCTGCTTCTTTCTCATGGTTGTAAACAGCGGAGCCGCCTTTGACAAAACGCATCATTTCTTCTTCGGGCAATTCGGGGAAACTTATTTCTCGCTCAATAAAAGCTTTTGCGGGACAAATATCGAATTCAACTTCTTCAAGACCTTCGGACGAAACAGGATAACCTTTTGTAAAATCGTATGCTTCAACAAATGTACGCTGAAAAGAATATTTCTGAACCTTTTGGATCTTTCGGTCATAAATATACATTTTCCAGGCATCTCCGCCGGTGTGACCGAAAACAGTATCATCAGAAACAAATTCGGCGCAGAAAAAAGCAGGTTCATTTAAAAGATAGAAATTATCACAGTTATATCCGCTGATAAGAACGGTTATTTTATTCTCTTTTTCTGTCAAATACTTTCCGATAGGAAGTTTATCTACTCTGTAATATCCTCTGCCTGCACGTGCGGGACCGAAGAAAACAAAAACTCCGTTTATATATACCTGATAACTGCAGTGACCTGCCATATGAAGCTCTGTATTGCTTTCGTTAGGAACAAACGTCTGCATAAGAACGGTAATGTTCTGTTCTTCTCCACGTTCACGAAGCCATACAGGCGATGCCTTTTTAAATTCAACAGTTTTAAAATCCATTTACAATCTCTCTCCTTATTATAAAAGTTCCTCTAATTTATCAATATCCGATTCTCTTGTCGCCCAACTTGAAGCAAAACGCACCACGGTATGATCGCTGTCAAGTATTTCCCAAAAGCTGAATGAAACATATTTTTTCAGTTCTTCCATCTTTTTATTTTCAAGAACGATAAATATCTGATTTGTAACTGTTTCAATAAAAAATTTATAATTCTTTCGTTTGAAGACTTCTCTCATTTTATCCGCCATTTTTATCGCATGACGGCTGATGTTAAAATAAAGATCATCTGTAAAAAGAGTATCAAACTGAACCCCGAGAACTCTGCCTTTAGCGAGGAGTGCGCCGTGCTGCTTAATGCTTGTAAAAAAGCCTTTCGGCGCATTATTATGAGTGAACACAACAGCCTCGCCGCAAAGCGCTCCGACTTTCGTACCGCCGATATAGAAAACATCGCAAAGTCGGGCTATGTCCTTTAATGTAACGTCCGTGCCGCTGCTCATAAGCCCATATCCGAGTCTTGCACCGTCAAGGTAAAGAGGAATGTCATATTCCTTACACACTTCCGACAATGCGGTCAACTCATCAAGAGAGTAAAGCGTACCGTATTCTGTCGGATGCGAGATATACACCATACCCGGGTAGACCATATGAGCTTTTGTATCGTCCGAATGAAATATCTCAAGATATTTTTTAAGGACATCTGCCTTAAGTTTACCCTGTTCGTGCGGCAAGGAAAGAACTTTATGACCCGAATATTCAATAGCGCCGGCTTCGTGTACGTTTATGTGCCCTGTATTTGCACAAACAACACCCTCATACGGTGCAAGAACAGTATCGATGACGATCTGATTAGTCTGTGTTCCGCCGACTAAAAGAAAAACTTCCGCATCGGCTTTTCCGCAGGCTTCCTTGATCTTTTCTTTTGCAAGATCACAATATTTATCCGAACCATATCCGGGAAGCTGCTCGTTATTTGTTTCTATAAGACGACGAAGGACCGCCTCATGCGCACCTTCGTTATAATCACATTCAAATGAAAGCATAAAAAGCTCCTAAATCATTATTATACTTAAAAATAACACAAAAACACAGTTTTGTCAATATAAAATAACATAGTAAAGAAAAAAAACCGTCGGATAAACCGACGGATAAATTATTATACTCTGTTTTTTATTTCTGCCGTTATCTTTTCAATAAAATCGCAAAGAGACATGTTTTCTGTTTGAGACGAATCCCTGAGTCGAACGGAAACGGTTTTCGATTCAAACTCCTGTTTACCTATTATTATCATATACGGAACTCTTTCCATAACCTGAGCCTGTCTTATCATATAACCTATTTTTTCGTTTCGGCAATCAAGTTCACAGCGGACACCGTGATCGCAAAGCATTGAGTGTATCTGTCTTGCGTAATCAGAGTATTCCTGCGAAACAAGCAGGATCTTTGTCTGAACAGGCGCAAGCCATACGGGGAATTTGCCTGCAAAATGCTCCGTTAATATGCCTATAAAGCGTTCGATCGAGCCGAAGCAAACACGGTGGATCATTATCGGTCGCCTATGTTTTCCGTTTTCGTCGATATACGTAAGATCGAAATTCTGCGGTAACTGAAAATCAAGCTGTATCGTTCCGCATTGCCATGTTCTTCCGATACTGTCTTTTAAATGGAAGTCGATCTTCGGACCGTAAAAAGCGCCGTCACCTTCATTTACAACATAAGGCAGTTCAAGGCTTTCGAGAGCGTTTTTCAGACCGTTCGTTGCCGCCTCCCAATCCTCGTCGCTGCCCATGCTGTTTTCGGGGCGCGTTGAAAGTTCGAGAGAATACGTAAAACCGAATTTCGAATAAACTTCGTTTATCAGACGGACAACTCCTGCGATCTCGTCAGAGATCTGATCTTCACGCATGAAGATATGTGCATCGTCCTGCGTAAA